>JBGPHO010000210.1:0-4848 GCA_041484425.1 Gemmatimonadaceae bacterium | reverse complement strand
TCGCGTGGCGCCGGCGAGTCGCGCGAGCGCCTGGTTGGCGAGCTGCAGTGGTAGCACCTCCACTGTTGGACGCAGGCCGATTTCCGCAGCGGTCGCCAGGGTCTGCCTCACGTCCTCGCGGGTCACATTAGCGACACTCCTGATCTCTCGCTCCATCCACAGGTGCGCTGCGTAATCCAGACGCAGCAGCTCCTTTTGATCGGTCGAAGATTTTCGAATGGCGTTGATCACAAAGCGCCCACCCGGCGCCAGGTGCGGGAGCACATCGACGATTGGTTTCCAGGCCGGCGTCGTATCGATGACTGCGTCCAGTTGCTCCGGCGGCGCATCCGAAGTGTCACCCGCCCACGCCGCGCCGAGCTCGATCGCGAAGGCACGCTCCTCCGGATTTCGCGCGAAGACGTAGACGGGGGACGCAGGATAGCGGTGCCGCGCCAATTGCAGCACGAGATGCGCCGAGGCGCCGAAGCCGGTGAGCCCCAGTCGCTCGCCGTTCGACAAGCCGGCAAGGCGCAATGACCGCCATCCTATCGCGCCCGCACATAGCAAGGGCGCGGCTTCAGCATCGCTCAGCGCGTCCGGTATGGCATAGGCGAACGCTGCCGGCACGACCGAATACTCCGCGAATCCGCCATCCACGTCACAACCGGTCGATCGGAACTTCGGACAGAGATTCTCCTTTCCCGCTCGACACCAGCGGCAGTATCCGCAAGCGGAGTTGATCCACGCAATGCCGACGCGATCGCCCTCTTGAATGTTGGAGACGCCGCTGCCGAGATCCGCAACGCGGCCGACCACTTGATGCCCTGGAATGAGCGGATAGCGGGGCGCCGCGACGCGGCCTTCGACGACATCCAGGTCTGTGCGGCATACTCCGCAGGTCGAGACGCGCACCAGCACCTCGCCATTCCCGACGGCGGGTGTTCCAACCTCGGTCATCTCGAGCGGCGACGCGTTGCTCGAGATGGGCGCTGGCCGGCGCAGAAGCATCGCGCGCATTGTCATCTCACGCACTCACACTAGACTCTCATCCACCGAAACGCCACTCCATGGCGCGAAAGCCGACAAGCCCAGCGAGCACGAGCACTAGCGAGTTCGAACGATTCTGCGGCGTTCCATCTGCAGGGTGCTATCCTTGTGTGCTAACATGGATTAGGCACCTGATGCGAGAGGGCCGAATTGATGCCAGTTAAGACCGCCAACGCCGTTGAGGTCGACCATCTCTCCGTCCGCCTCGGCGACGTCGATATTCTTCGCGATCTATCCTTCTCCGTGCCCGTTGCATCGTCCGTCGCCGTCATCGGACCCAACGGCTCGGGAAAGACGGTGCTCTTCCGAGCGCTCATCGGCGCTATTCCTCACACCGGCAGCGTGCGATGGGCGCCGGGCACGCGCATCGGCTATGTGCCGCAGAGGCTCGATCTCGAACGCGACTTGCCGGTGACCGGTCGCGATCTTCTCCTCGCGCGAGCGCGCCTCGCGTCGGTGGCTCCGAGTGCGATCGAACGCGCGCTTACACGCGTCGGACTCGCGCCTGACATCCTGGGCAAGTTGGTCGGCACGCTTTCGGGCGGCCAGTTCCAGCGTTTGCTCATGGCCTTTGCGCTGCTCGCCGATCCCACGGTGTTGCTGCTCGACGAACCTACTGCCGGCGTCGACGAGCCCGGACAGGAGCGATTGAATGACACAGTGCGGCGGCTCCAGACGGAGGGCGTCACGGTGCTTCTCATCTCGCACGATCTGAGCGTGGTGTTCCGATTCGCCACGACCGTCTTGTGCCTCTCGCGCGACCACACCTGCTTCGGCATCCCCCGTCAGGTGCTCACCCCTGAGATTCTTGCCCAGGTCTACGGCGAGCCGGTTGGGTTCATGATTCATGACTAGTCTCTCGGCCAGTTCGTTCGCGCTCTCGGCCGCCATGGCGGTGGCGGCTGGCCTCATCGGTTCGTTCGCACTCATGCGACGAATGACGCTCGCGGCCGACGCGTTGTCGCACGTGGCGCTGCCCGGCATCGGCGCGGCGATCCTGCTGGGCGTGCATCCGCTGGCCGGCGCGGTCGTCGCACTGGTGGCGGGCGCGGTACTCATTTGGGCCCTCGAGAGTCGCACGCGTCTGGCCACCGAGACGATCATCGGCGTCGTCTTCTCGGCGGCGTTGGCGGTTGGTGCGCTGCTGACCACCGGCGAAGAGCTCATGGACGCACTCTTCGGTGCTCCGAGCACCCTGTCGCAGGCGGAGCTGCTCGCCGGCTTCGTCGGTGCCGGCGCCGTCATCCTGTTCGTTCTTCTGGCGCGGGACCGGCTGATCATGATGTTCGTGTCATCGGACATCGCGCGGACGGCCGGAATCAACGTGAGACGCCTGAGCCTCCTGTACCTCCTTGCGTTCGCCGTCACCGTCGCGCTTGGGCTCCGCTACCTGGGCGCGCTCCTCATGGGTTCGCTCATGATTATTCCGCCCGCCACGGCGCGTCGACTCGCTCGCAATCTGGCCAGCATGCTCGCCATCTCGGTGGCGGTTGCTCTGATCGCGACACTGCTTGGAGAGTGGGTGGCCGCGCGATTGAACCGGGAAAGCGGCCCGATTATCGTATCGGTCGCCGCGGTGTGCTTTTTCCTGAGCCTTGCAGGCCGACGTGCACCCGGTGTGTGACTATCGCCTGCGACTGCGTTACACCTTCATACGCTGAAACGCCACGCTCCCAACCGCGATCACTACGACCGTGAATCCCGTCATGACGGCCAGATCGAGTCCAAGCGCGAAGTGCGCCGAACCCAGTATGACGTGCCGGAGCGCGTCCACCGAGTAAGTCAGTGGATCGAGGCGGACGAGCGGTGCCAGCCACGACGGCAGGCGATCCAGTGGAAAGAGAGCGCCCGAGAAAAAGAAGGTTGGAAATAAGAGGAAGCTCGACACGAGCTGGAATCCTTCCGGACTTTCCATCCACGCGCCAATGATGAGCCCGACGCTGACCAGGGACGCCGTGGTGAGCGCGAGAATCAGGAGCGCCGCGCCAAAGCCCGTTACTGTCGGATGCAGCCCCGGAATCATCCCGAAGCGAGACAGGACCACACCAAGCAAAAGGAGAATGACTGACTGCACCACGGAATCGGTCGCCCCACCAACGACCTTCCCGATGAACACGGAAGTCCGGGAGATCGGCGCGACCAGAACTTCCTTCAGGAAATCGATCTTCCGATCCCAGACGATATAGACGCCGAAAAAGATCGACGAGAACAGCACCGCCTGTGCGAGAATGCCGGGATAGATGAACGCTTGATAGTCAGTGCCGGGGATGGAAACGCTGCGCCCCAAACCACCGCCAAAGACGAGCAGCCACAGGATCGGGTTGACCGCGGAGGCTACGATGCGGGATTTCTCACGGAGAAACACCTTCCACTCGCGATACCAGATCGCGCCGATGCCGCCTATCTCGTGGCGGATCTGTAATGCATCGATCGCTCTGCCCATCCTCCCTCCGCTGACGATTCCCGCATCTCCCTGCCCGTGTAGTGCATGAACACATCGTCGAGTGATGCGGGTCGCACCTCGATCGACTTCACTTCGCCGATAGCCTGGAGGATCTGGGGCAATCGATCCCTTGCGTCGCGCACGGTGAGTTGGACGATTCCGTTCCGGCGTTCGATCTTGTCGACGAACCCCAGTGCTTTGACCGCGTCGAGATTCGGCTCTCCCTTCCCAACGCCAAGGCTCACGACATCTCCGCCCAGTACGAGCTTGAGATTGGCCGGCGAGTCGAGCGCAACGATTTTGCCATGATCGATGATGGCGAGCCGGCTGCACAACCGGTCTGCCTCTTCCATGTAATGTGTCGTCAGAACGACGGTAATTTTTTCTTCCTGGACCAGGCGCTCGACATACGTCCAGATATGGTCGCGGGACTGCGGATCGAGCCCCAGCGTCGGCTCGTCGAGGAAGAGCACCTTGGGGCGGTGCATCAGGCCGCGCGCCAGCTCCAGCCGCCGGCGCATGCCGCCCGAGTAGTGCTTCACCATGTCGTCCTTTCGATTCGTGAGATCGACGAGCTCGAGCACTTCGACGATGCGCTGTTCCCGCAGCGCCGGCGGCATGCCGTACAACATTCCGTGGAGCTTGAGATTCTCGTAGCCGGTGAGCGTATCGTCCGAGCTCGGATCCTGAAAGACGATGCCGATCGAGCGGCGCACCTGCCCCGGCTGTCGCACGAGATCGAAGCCGTTCACGCGCGCCGTGCCGGACGTCGGCCGCACGAGCGTCGTCAGCATCAGGAGGGTCGTGGATTTGCCGGCGCCGTTCGGACCGAGCAGCCCGAAGAATTCGCCGTCGGCTATCTTGAGCGTAAGGTCGTCGACGGCAACGATGTCGTCGAATCGCTTTGTGAGGTGGTCAAGCTCTATGATTGCCATGACTGCTCCGACTTCTTGCTCTCATAGAATTCGCGGTACAGCTCTATGTCCGCCTGCAGTTCCCGTCGCTAGGTTGAATGTGCACCATTGTCAGAGGAAAAGCGTCGAAAGGTGTTGTTGATCTTTGATTTTTTGCCCTACCCCGAATGGCGCCGGCGTTACGTCGTCGCCGGCGCACTCGCGGCTGCTCTTCTCTCTGGTTGTGACCCCGCGCGTCCGGCTCGCGCTGTAGTTGGCGCACCGCCGAGCGCGTTGGATGCCTCGACGCTGCAAATCAAGAGTGGGTCTGGCAGCATGCTGCGCGCATGGTTTGCGAGAGGCCAGCCAGGATCTGGCGCAGTGCTGCTCCTGCACGGAATCGGTGCGAATCGCACGAGCATGCTCGGGCGTGCGCGCTTTCTGCACGCCGCGGGCTACACTGTGCTGGCGCCCGATTTTCAG
>JBGPHO010000209.1:0-4867 GCA_041484425.1 Gemmatimonadaceae bacterium | reverse complement strand
CTGGTACGCCCACCATTTCGGCCTCAAGCTCGAGACCTACGAGGACGGCAAGGTCTACGGCACCGAGTTCAAGTACCGGCGGCTCGGCGATTCCTCCAAAGTGGACTCGACGGTGTTCTCGATCTCGCAGGCCAAGACCACGCTCCCGACCGATCGCCGGGAGTGTGTGATCAACTACCGGGTGCGGGACCTCCAGCCCTTTCTAGATCAGCTCAAGGCCGACGGGATAGAGATCGAGAAGACCGAGGATTTTGACTACGGGAGATTCGCCTGGATCAAGGATCCCGAGGGGAATCGGATCGAGCTATACCAACCTCTGAACTAGTAGCGGTCGACCTTTTAAATGCAACTGAACAGGCGGGAGGCGCGAGTAGCGTAGCCGCCAGTTATTTAGTTCACGACGCCCGGACTTGCCTCTGTGGCATTCAAGGCACAAGCAGTTACCTGTGCTATGACTCTACCGAGATAAGTCGGGGCGTAGTGAACTAACAAACTGACATCTGCGCCCTCTGGCGCCTCCCGCCTGTTCGGTTGCAGGTACCAGCATCCCGCCAGTTCAGCTTCGTTTGGTGGTCTATGGCGCGCCGTCCTTTAGCCGGTACCCCTTCCCATCGTGCTCAACCCTTCCCCAGGCAACGGTCGCGTCGTGCTCGAAAATCAGGAGCCAATTCTCGTCCACCGCCTGCTTCAGGATCCTTCGCTTCGTCTCGAGCGTGACCAGCGGCTCGACGTCGTAACCCATGATCCACGGCAGCGGCAGGTGCGCGCGGGTCGGAACGATATCACCGAGGTAGAAGGCGCGGTCACCGGATGACTCGATGAGGACGCTCTGGTGGAAAGGAGTGTGCCCCGGCGTGGGAATCACACGAACCCCTTTCACGATCTCCTTTTCGCGCGAGACCCACTCGATCTTGTCCGCTTGCTCAAGCGGTATCCAGTTCCGCTCGAAGTAGCTGGCCGCCGTCCGCTCGTTCGGATTCATTGCGTACTCGTACTCGCCGCGCCTCACGATGTACGTGGCGTTGGGAAAGCTGATCTCCAACGATCCGTCGGGCCGATTGCGCGTGTTGCCGCCGGCATGGTCGAAGTGGAGGTGGGTGTTGATGACGATGGCGATGTCGCCCGGGGTGACTCCGATCTCCTTCAGGCCATTCTCGAGCATGGTGCCGCCATCCGCGCCCTCGTTCTCGACCCCGTAGATATCCTTGAACTTCTCGTTCTCCTTGTTGCCGGCGCCGGTGTCAACGAGAATGAGGCCCGACGGATGCTCGATCAGCAGGCATCGCATGCCGAGCTGTATCCGGTTCCGCGCGTCGGCGGGGATGCGCTTTTCCCAGAGCGGCTTCGGCACGACGCCGAACATCGCGCCGCCGTCCAGCCGCTGACCGCCGGCCTGGATCGCGTGAACCGTGAGGCCGCCGATCTTGCGGCGCTCGACCAGTGGACTCGGCGCCGTCACTCGGGCGTGTCCGGACTGCGGTCGAGAGCCTCGATGCTCTCTTCTTTGTGAGTCACGCCGTCGTGTCGCGGGTCACAGGAGTTGGCAAGCCCGAGGGTCTCCGCTTTTTGCGCCGAACCGCCGGGGCCCGGAGCAGCGTCTGGAGCTCACCCCAGGTACCGCAGCCTCGATCCGACAGGTCGGACATCATGCGCAGCAGACACTTCGCGGTCGCAAGCGCATCGCCGGCGGCGCGATGGCGGTTCCGGATTTCTACGCCGTAGTATCGGGCCACGTAGTCGAGCGACCGCCGCGAAAGCTGGGGCAAGACCTTGCGCGCGATTTTTACGGTGCAGAGTCGACGCCCACGCAGCTGGCGGCCGGTGGAGCGCGACACCTCAGTAGTCACGAAGCGCCAATCGAAAGTCGCGTTGTGCGCGACGAACACGTTTCCCTCGAGCACACGCAACACGTCGGGCGCGATGCGGTCGAACGTTGGCGCGTTCTTCACCATGTCCCATGTGATGTTCGTGAGCTGCGTGACGAAGGGTGGAATGGAGCGTTGAGGATTCACGAGCGTCTCGTACAGCTCGACGATCTCTCCGCCCCGGACCACGACCGCTGCAATCTCCGTGATGCGATCGCCCATCAGGGACCGGCCGCCCGTCGTCTCGGTATCCACTACCACGTATGACAACCCGCTGAGGGCCTCGTCGGCGGAATGGCCGTGCGAGCGGAAGCGTTCTCGGGTAACGGCGTACGGCTTCACCGTCAGATCGGCCAACATCCAGCGTCCATCCGCGTTGCGGACGAATTGCGGGCGCCCCGCGAACATCGCGTGCGCCATGTGCTCAGCGACAATTCGTGGTGCGCCGGGAAGGCTGCAGATATGTCCGATCAGATCAACCACGTCGGCAGGACCCCGCGAGAGATAGTCGAGAGCACGCGTAGTGAGCAGAGTGTCTTCGGGCTCGGAGTAAACTCCGCGCGTCAGATCCACGGATCGTCTCGCGTGATTGGGCAGGTCATGCAGTGCGGTCCACCGCCGCCGCGGACCAGCTCCCCTCCCTCGAACGTAATGGCCGCGCGCTGGTTCGCAGGAATCTCGGCGTCCGAGGACAGAAAGTCGGACGCAGAGATCATTTTGAAGCCAGCTTTTTCCAGCTCTCGCAATGTCGTCTCGTTTCGCGCGTATGAAGTGACCACACCGGGCCGCAGCGTCGTGTTGTTGCAACCTGACGCCCACTGCTCACGATCCTGGACGATCCTCTTCGATCCTCCGCAAAGAATCGGCTCCATCGGCAGTCCGCAGTGCTTGAGCGCCGCGAACAAATCCGGCTGCTGCTTCATGTGGCTGTCGCCCTTCTTCCACTGAAGTATCGGCAGGCGGTACGGTCCAATGAAGTGGGGCGGATAAATCACGCACAGCTCACGGTCGACGTGGGTGAAGATCATGTCGAGATGAATGGCGGTCGCCTCCTGCGGCATCACGACGACGATGAGGTTGGTGACCTCCGTCTGCTCGAACAGGATCGTGGCGAGGCTGTCGATTCCCGCCGGGCTCGATCTCTCGCTGTAGCCGATGAGCAGCACGTCTTCCCGAAGCGGATGCACGTCGCCGCCCTCGAGAGTGTGGTTGAGACGACGCTCGACGGATCCATCGTAGACGATCCCCTTGTTGCTGAGCTTGGGGTGAGACGTGAAGAGCGCCTTCATGATCAGCTCCTCGGTCCAGCGCGCGTGAAAGCGCATTGAGCCGATCATCATGTTCTGATTGATCGCCATCGCCGAGTCGCGGGTGAAGAACAGATTGGGCAACGGCGGAAGCGAGTAGCTGGATTCGTTGAGCGTGCGCGACAGTGGGCCTGGTTCCTCTTCTTTCCCCTCGATAAGGAGATTCACGACGGCTGCGGGTGGCAGCCCGCGCAAGTCCGAGGCGAGCGGCTCGAGTGGAACAACATCGAGTGTCTCACGAATGATGAGCTCGCGGACTTCCGGATCCTCGAGGACGTCGGTGAGCAGGTCGCGCACGTGCAGCACCTCGCAGAAGCGCTCGAGCACCTGCACGAAGCGCCGGTGCTCGCGCTTGGCGAGCTCGGCATCGACGATGTCGTCGTAGAGGAAGTCCGCCCTGGTGCTGGGTGTTACCGCGAGCAGCTCGTTGCCGGGGCTATGGACCAGAACGGTGCGAAGCGCACCGATTTCGGAGGTGACGTGAACTGGCATGACCGGAAAGGTACCCGGCGAATGGCTTGGCACGAAGGGCGAGAAATGCAACTGCAACTGAAAACTACGCTGCTGCGCGCTTCCCGCTAAACGCCGGCTGCTCCGCGCTTTACTACGTCGAGACCGTAAGTGCGGACGTTCTGGGCACAAGCAACTGCTTTGTGTAGCCACAGCGGACGGTCCCGGCGTTTGCAGCAATGAGCGATCAGCGTGAAGCGGGCAGCGGGCGGCAGTGTAGTTTTCGGTTGCAGTTCGTGTCGTGTTTCTTGCCCATCCGGCCTTTCCGCGATTAGTTTGTGAATTACTTCACAAGCACGGTTTGAAGCGGATAGCTGAATCGACAGTACGGCGCCTTTCCCTTTATCTGAGCTTCCTCGAGGGGATCGAGCGACAGGGTCTCAAGACCGTCTCGAGCGACGAGCTCGCGCGACTCGGAGGGACGACGTCTGCTCAGGTGCGAAAGGACCTTTCGCTATTCGGCTCCTTCGGCAAGCGGGGATTGGGATACTCCGTCCCCGAGCTTTCGGAAAAGCTGCGCGAGATCCTCGGCCTCGGAAAGCAATGGTGCGTGTGCATCATCGGCGCCGGAAAGATCGGCGCTGCCCTCGCCCGCTACCGCGGGTTCGCCGAGCGCGGGTTCAACGTCACCGCTGTGTACGACAGCGACGAAGCGAAGATCGGAAAGCGGTGGGAGAGCCTCACGGTCAGACCGATATCAGAGCTCGAGAAGGACGCGGCGAAGCAGGACTTCGACATTGCCGTCGTCGCGACACCTGCGGAGAACACGGCAGCTGTGGTGAAGCAGGTCGTGCGGGCGGGGATCAAAGCCATTCTCAATTTTGCGCCGGTGCAGTTGTCAGTTCCGTCGGACGTAACTGTCAGGAACGTCAACATGGCGATGGAGCTGGAAGGGCTGTCGTTTGCGCTAAGCAATCGGAGCGAATAACAGCCGCGCCGGTATCAACGCTCGACGGGCGGAAAAACGAGAGGGACGTCCGAACGGTTGTTGGGGCGTCCCTCTCTCCTAAGGTGCCATCCTTAGCCCGCTACTTTCCACTCAGATATATGTGGTCCATTTCCATGTACTGAGTGGCGGCCACGGTTGCGCCGGCGCCACCCCAGGTGGGGCTCCACATCGCCAAGTCCCAGTTCGCCGATCCAGAAACGAACGCGATACCTGAGCAACTGGTCGCCAGGACCCCG
>JBGPHO010000208.1:0-4893 GCA_041484425.1 Gemmatimonadaceae bacterium | reverse complement strand
GTAGTTTCCGATGTGCAGGGAGCCGGAGGGCTGAATGCCGCTGAAGATGCGGGCCATTGCGCGAAATTAAAGAGCGAGCGAGAGGAGTTGCAAGCAATTTCACAAACTGATAGCGGCGATTCCGAGCTGCTCGACGTCGCGCTGGAAGCGGCTCGCGCCGGAGCCCGCGTGATTCGAGACTCCACCGCGCAGCGCGGGACGCTGGTGTGGGAGCCAAAGGGGCAGTCCGACTTCGTCAGCGAAGTGGACAAGGCCTCCGAACGGGAAATCGTCGGCGTCATCACTCGCCGCCTTCCCGACGCGACCGTGCTCGGCGAGGAGTTGTCGCCGACTGCGATCGCGAGCAAGGGAATCGTGGTAATTGCCGATCCGCTCGATGGCACCACCAACTTTCTGCACGGCTACCCGGAGTATTCCGTGTCGATCGCCATCGCACGCAACGGGGTCCTGTGCGCCGGCGTCGTTCTCCACGTCGCCCGGGAGGAGGAATTCACGGCGAGACGGGCCGGTGGCGCGTTTCTCAACGGCAAGCGCATCCGCGTCTCCAGCCTCCGTGAGCCCGGCAGGTCCCTGATCGGGACAGGGTTCCCGTTTAAGACCCTGGAGAAGTTGCCACAGTACATGGAGCAGTTCAGTTTGGTTACGCGCGGGACGGCTGGAATCCGCCGCGCGGGCTCGGCCGCGCTCGACCTGTCGAACGTTGCATGCGGTAGATTCGACGCGTTCTGGGAGCTCGTCCTGGCGCCGTGGGACGTGGCAGCGGGGCTGCTGATGGTGCAGGAAGCGGGAGGCATCGTCACGGATCTCGAGGGAAATCCGCCGTTGCTCACCGCCGAATCGTTTGTCGCCGGCAATCCCGCAATGCACGCGTGGCTGCTCCAGACGGTAAGGCGTGCCAACATGAGCAAGGACAAGACTGAATGAAGCTCGTCGAATGCGTTCCGAATTTCTCCGAGGGCCGACGTCCTGAGGTGGTCAACGCGATCCGCGATGCGATCGCGGCGGTGGAGGGCGTCTCGGTCCTCGACGTCTCCTCCGACGGCTCACACAATCGGTCGGTCATCACTTTCGTCGCGCCCGTCGAGACGGCAGTGGACGCTGCCTTCGCTGGAATCAAGGCGGCAGGAGAACGAATCGATCTCACCGAACACACTGGTGAGCATCCACGCATTGGCGCCACCGACGTCGTGCCGTTCATCCCGCTCGAAGGATCGACGATGGAGGATTGCATCGCTCTCGCCCGCACACTCGGCGAGAGAGTCGGACGCGAGCTGAAAATTCCCGTCTACCTCTACGAGCGCGCGGCCACGACGCCCGCGAGAGAGAATCTCGCCGATGTTCGCCGCGGCGAATTCGAGGGACTGCGCGAGGAGCTGGGCAAGAACCCGGCGCGCAACCCTGATTTCGGGCCGTCGAAGATCCATGCGACCTCGGGCGCGATCGCGATTGGCGCGCGGCCGTTTCTCGTCGCGTACAACGTCTACCTCGGCCCCGCATCAAACCTTCAGGTCGCCAAGAACATCGCCAAGGCGGTGCGCGGATCATCCGGCGGCTTCAAGTACGTGAAGGGACTCGGCCTAGAGGTGGATGGTCAGGCTCAGGTATCGATGAATCTCGTCGATACGGAGAAAACGCCGCTCCACATCGCGTTCGATTTCGTGAAGATGCGCGCGGAGACCGAAGGGGCGAAGGTGACGTGGAGCGAAATCGTCGGACTCGTGCCCGAGAAAGTTCTGTTCGACGCCGCCGTCAGTCATCTTCAGCTCCGGCAGTTCACGCCGGCCCAGGTGCTCGAGCGTCAGGTGCGCGAAGTCATGAGCGGCGGCGAAAGCGTGAGTGGATTCCTGGCCTCGGTTGCGTCGTCGAATCCCGTTCCTGGCGGAGGAAGCGTCGCGGCGCACGCAGGCGCGCTGGCCGCGGCACTCGCGCAGATGGTGGCAGGCCTCACCATCGGAAAAAAGAAGTACGCGGCGGTTGATTCCGAGATGAAGGAAGCCGCGCTCAAAGCGGTTGCGCTCGGTAACCAGCTGACGTCGCTGGTCAAGCGTGATGCCGAGGCGTACGCGCTCGTCTCGGAAGCCTACAAGCTGCCCAAAGAGCCCGCTGACGCGGCCGCTCGCCGCTCCGAAACAGTTACGAACGCGCTGCTCCAAGCGGCCGAGGTTCCGCTCGAAACCGCGCGCGCTGCTGTCGAGGTCGCGCAGATTGCGGCACTCGTAGCCGAGAAGGGGAACACGAACGCGGTAACCGATGCTGGCGTCGCCGCGCTGCTCGCGGCCGCCGCGGCCAGGGGCGCGGCGTACAACGTGCGGGTCAACGTGCAGGCGCTCGAGGACAAGTCGAAGGGACAGCCGCTCGCGCGCGAGGCGGAGCAACTTGTAAAGAAAGCCGGCGAGCTTGCGGACCGGGCCACGTCGATCGTCGAGCGAGCCCTTTCCGGCTGAGCGACCGGGCCGGTCGGTTCAGACAATTGGGGGAAAACACTCACCGCGGAAAGGCATGAGAATACACTCCCGCGCAATTCTCCTCATCCCAAACCTGCTGTCGCTGAGCATCGCGGTGGCCCAGGTTGCGCCGCCTGCGCGCTCGACGCCGCTGGTCGGCACCTGGGAAGCCGTGACTCGCTCGACCGGTGGGCTGGGGTCGACGATCTCATTCGCGCCCGACAACACGCTGAGCTATACGCTGGGCGCGATGGTGGACATGAAGTACAAGCGCGCTCGCGACAGCCTCTACATCATTGATCCGCAGAATGGCGTGAATGCATTTCAGGTTTCGGTGATACGCGACACGCTCGTGATGATCAACGAAGGACGAGAGCAGCGCGAGACGCGCGTTGGTGCGCCAGTGAGCGGCGCCGACCCCGTGGTCGGCCGCTGGACCTACCTCCATTACACCGGCGTGCCCGCGTTCGAGGAATACACCCCGGGCGGGGACTTCCGCCTGAGAGTGCCCATCCGCACGCTGCAGGGCACATATGCGGCGCTGGGTGATTCGGCGGTGCTGCACCTTCCGGGGCAGGGCGGCGGCGACCGCGCGGTACGGTTCGCGGTGGCAGGCGATACTCTGCAGCTGATCTGGAATGGCCAGACCAGCCGCTACGTCAAGGTTACGCCGCTAGGTCGCTAGCGTCGTCAAGATCCGCGGTCCGTTCTCTGTGATCGCGATCGTGTGCTCGAAGTGCGCCGAGCGTTTCCCGTCCACGCTGACGACGGTCCATCGGTCGGGCATCGTTCGTGTGCCCGGCATCCCGACATTCACCATCGGCTCGATGGCGATCGTCAGCCCTGGCTGGAGGCGGACGCCGCGCTTGGGCTTTCCGTAATTCGGCACCTGCGGATCTTCGTGGAACCCGACCCCGATTCCATGCCCGACGAGATCGCGCACGACGCTGAAACCCGCCGCTTCGACAACTTCCTGCACCGCCGCGCCAATGTCGCCCACGTGATTCTCAGCGGTGGCTGCCTCTATTCCCGCCGCCAGGGCCCTCTTCGTGACGTCGAGCAGCTTCTTCGACTCCGCGTCGATTTTCCCGACGGCGACGGTGGTGGCTGAATCCGTGTAGTAGCCTTCCAGCTTAACGCCGATGTCGATCGAAACGATGTCTCCCTCCTCGATCAGGCGCTTCTTGGAGGGAATTCCATGCACGATCTCCTGGTTGATCGACGTGCAGATGCTGGCTGGAAAATTATAGAGGCCCTTGAAAGCCGGGCTCGCGCCGGGATGGCTGCGAATGAAGTCGTCGGCAATCTTGTCCAGATCGATGGTCGTCATGCCGGGATGCACGCTCTGCTCGAGCAGCAGCACCGTCGCCGCCAGTATCTCGCCCCCGCGCGCCATGATGTCGATTTCGCGCGGCGACTTGATCTGAATCATTTCCCGAGCGCCTCGACGGCGCGAGCGGTCACCACGTCCACGGGAGCGTCCGCGTCGATCTTCAGAACCCTCTTCTTCTGATCGCGGTACCAGTCGATCACTGGTGCCGTCTGCCTGCGATAAACCTCGAGACGGTTCCGGACGGCCTCGGGCTCGTCGTCCTTACGACGCACGAGCTTTCCACCGCACTTCGCGCAGCCGGTTCCCGGGTCGCGCCCCATGTAAGGCGTCTGACAGCCCTCGCAAACCGTCCGGGTGCTCAGCCGCTTCACGAGCTCGTCATCGTCCACGTCGAACAGCAACACCTTGTCCACACCCTTGCCGATCTCGGCGAGCATTTTCGTGAGCCCCTCGGCCTGCGGCACGGTGCGAACCGCGCCATCCAGAATGGCTCCCTTCTCCGTCGCGGGCGAGGTCATGACATCCTGAAGAATGCCGAGGATGACCGAGTCCGGCACCAGATCGCCGCGATCCATGTAGGCCTTTGCTTCGAGCCCCCGCTTGGTGCCCTCACGCAGAGCGGCGCGCAGCACGTCGCCGGTCGCGATCTTCGGAATCCCGAGGCGCGTGGCCAGTTTGTCCGCCTGCGTTCCCTTACCCGCCCCTGGCGGGCCGAGTAGCACGATGATCATGGGGATACCCGCAAAAGAGTCGGAGGAGCTTTTGGCTCCTCCGATCGAAATCTAGTAACTGCCGCCTGCCGCGCGGCCTCTGAATCGCACTCGGCCCTTCTTCATGAAGCCATCGTACTTCCTGAGCAGCAGGTGCTGATTGACCTGCGCTATCGTGTCGAGCGCGACACCGACGACGATCAGCAGCGACGTTCCACCGAATCGGAAAGGAACGTTGATCATGTCGGCGATGAACACGGGCAAGAGCGCGATGAACGTCAGGAACAATGCGCCCGGGAACGTGATCCGCGACACGACGTGATCGATGTACTCGGCAGTTCTGCCGCCGGGTTTTACGCCGGGAATGAATCCGCCCTGCTTCTTCAGATTCTCCGAGATGTCGACC
>JBGPHO010000207.1:0-4910 GCA_041484425.1 Gemmatimonadaceae bacterium | reverse complement strand
GACCTTTGCCAGCATGAGCACGACGGTCACCTTCGCGATCTCGGACGGCTGACCGATGCGATGGCTCCCGATCGCGAGCCAGCTCTTCGTGCTCGCGGCGGTTCCTGCTCCCTTCCCAATCACGAGAGTGAGCCCAAGCAGGAAGATCGAGAACGCATACAGCGGCGTCGTCATCCACTCGATGAATCGAACCGAGGAGTGTCCGACGGCGTAGGCGACGCCCATTCCGATCAGAAGCCACAGAATCTGGGACTTGTACAGAGTCGCGACGGCAGTCGGCGTGTCGGTCTGCCCCGCCGAATAAACCATGGCCACACCGAACAGGGAGAGGATGACGGCCGCGGCGAGCAGACGAAAATCCGAGACGATCGGGCGGCTCATCACCCTTCGTCCATCACTGCCTTGATCGGTCCGACCTTCAGATAGTGGCCGATGATGGCCGATGCGATGTGCGCCGCGCGTGATCCGTGGAGACCGAATTCCAGCAGTACCGCGACGACGATTTTCGGATGGTCGGCGGGAGCGAAGCCGACGAACCAGCCATGATCGGCACCGCCGGTGTTCTGCGCGGTGCCGGTCTTCCCGGCGAGCGTGAGACCCTGGATCGCGGAAGCTCCCGCGGTGCCGCCCGCTTCGAGCACAGCCTTGAGACCTTCCAGAACCACTGAGTCCTGTAGGCTGGTCAGGCTGAATACCTGCTTCCGCTGCGGTACCAGGTGAGCGATCTCAGGTCTCGGCGCCATACCCTTGGTAGCGAACGCGCTATAGAGCTTCGCCATGTTGACGATGGTCTGCGAATTCGCTCCCTGCCCGATCGCCAGATTCAGAGTCTCGGCATTGCTCCAGCCGCGGGGTCCGTACTTCTTGTTGTAGTAGTCGAGCGCGTAGGGCCAGCGGGCCTGTGTCTCTTCAGGCAGATCGATGCCGGACTTGTCCCGCATAGTGAGCTTAATTCCGCCCGCGATGAACCTCGCGAGTCCGATCTTCAGCCCGAGCTGATAGAAGTACACGTCGCACGAGTGCTTGATCGCGCCCTCGAGATCGAGCGAGCCGTGGCCCTTCTTCTCCCAGCAGCGGAAGTAGCGGTTCCCGAACTGGTAGCCGCCGGTGCACGGCACGGGCATGTGCTCATTCACCCCGACGACGCCCTCCTGGAGCCCGATGATCGAGGTCGCGAGCTTGAACGTCGAGCCGGGCGGATACGTGCCCTGAATCGCCTTGTTTACGAGGGGGCGGCGTTTGTCCTCGAGAAGCTGCTTGTAATACTCGACAGGTATCCCGCCGGTAAACTTGTTCGGATCCCAGCTCGGTGCGCTGTAGAGCGCGAGGACTTCGCCGGTATTCGGGTCGATCGCGATCGCGCCACCCTGGAGCGAATCGGCGAAGATGCCGACCGTGAACTTCTGGAGGTCGAGATCGATGTTCGTGTAGAGCGGCGGCGCGCCTTCCGCGTTGAGATCGGGCCGCGGCCCCTCGCCCCGCACGGGACGGCCTCGCGCATCGACCTCGTCGAAGCGAACGCCTTCCTTGCCGTGTAGGATCGGCTCGTACTGTTTCTCGAGACCGGCTTTCCCGATCTGCTGTCCGGGTTTGTAGCTCGCGTACTTCGGATCGTTGAGATCCGATTCGGTAATTTCACCAGTGTAGCCGACGAACGATGCGACGACCGGCCCGTCGGGGTAATAGCGCTTCGGCACGGACTGGATGATGAGGCGCGGGAAATCGAGCCTGTGCTCCTCGAGAACTGACACGATGTCGATGGTCGCGTCGGGGAGAATGACGGTCGGCCTCGTCGGCGCGCGCCGGTAGCGGCGTATGGCGTTGTTGATGTCGTTCTGTCCGAGCTGAAGTGTCGGAGACAGCTGCGCGAGCGCGCTACGCAGGCTGTCGACGCTCGGCGCGGTGATCGAGACGGAGTAGGCCGGGAGATTCTCGGCGATCACCTCGCCCTTCCGGTCGTAGATGATTCCGCGCGGCGCGGGCAGGGGTATCGGCCTCAGCCGGTTTTCCTCCGACTGCATCACGTACTGCTTGTACTGGATGACCTGCGTCTTGAAAAACGCTCCGACGAGCAGCACGAATCCGATCGCGAGGGCCATGGAGCTCATCCTCGCTCGCCTGGCCACGTCGTTCGGATGAAAGCTCATGTGGGTGTTGGCTCGAGTAGCGGGCGCATGATGAACAATAACAGAACGCCCACGGCGGCAGTTACAGCGGCCGAGAGGGGCGACCAGAGGAGAAGCTGCTGCAGCAGCTCGAATCCGTGCACGCGCTGCTCACCGACAAAATAGAGGATGTCGAACACCCACTTTCCCAGGAAAAAGAAGAAGGCATTCAGAACCAGGTTATCGGCGAAGAAAACGGCTTTGAGATACGACGCCCCGAAGCCGACGACCGTCATCGCGAGGGCGCCGGCGCCAAGCGCATCGGGCGCCAGCGAATCGGAGAGCAGGCCAAGAATGAATCCGATCACGGCCGCCGTCGACGGCCGGACCCGCACCGAAGCGAGGAGGAGCGCCAGGATCAGGAAATCCATCGGCGCGCGCCATCCCAGGAGCGGTCGGAGAGTGTAGTGAAGGACGACGAAGATGAGGAAGCTGATTATCGCGCGAATCGCCCCGCCCACGTTCATCGCGCTGCTCCCGGTTGATGCGGAATCGTATCCCTCTTTACCGAGTCGCGCCTGCCTGTGTCGCGGGCCGCGGAATCCCGGCGCGCGCGAGCAGCGGCAGTGTCGACGGCTGGTCTGCGGACGGCCGGTCTAGGAGCGACGGCCGGGGCCTTGGCGCTATCGGTTACGCCGAGCGGAACTCCACCGTTCGAGCGCGCCACGCTGTCGAGCACGGCTCTGCGCGCCGCGGCCTCCGCCAGTGCCGCCGCCCTGGCGGCCGAGTCGCCCGACACGTTGATGCGCTGCGTCGCCTGATCAACCTGGGCCACGCTCTGCCACACTCCGTCGAACCCCTTGGCGAGCCGGTCGCGGCGCAGGATCATCACGGAATAGACGTCGGCTGGATTCACCGCCGGACGCAGCAGATAGGTGCGCGCCCAACCCTCGCTCGTTTTCATCTCTTCCAGCACCGTTCCAATGGGAATGCCGCGCGGCCACACCCCGCCCCAGCCGGAGCTGACGATGACGGCGCCTGGCTTGAGCGTCGCTCTGAACGGAACCCCGCGCAGCTCGATCAGATAGCCGCCCGTCGCGGATCCGGTGAGATGCGCCTGCGCGATGCCGAATGCGGTCCCGTCGGGCGACATCGCGCTGACGCGGAAATCCGGATGCGTCCACAGCATGGCGTGGCTCATCGTGGGATCCACCTGATCCACCACGCCGACCAGGCCTTCCGGAGCGATCACGGGGCTCAGTCTGCTCACGCCGGCGCGCGAGCCGGCGCTGAGAATCACCGTTGTCTCGTCTCTCACGCCGCGGCCGTGCAGGGCTTCGGTCGGTATGAAGCCCCAGCGGAGCCGGGAGCCGAGGCCGATGATCTTCCTCAGCCGGTCGTTCTCGCTCTCGAGCGAGCCCGCCTTCATCGCGTTGAGCGACAGGCTGTCGATGCTCGCCTGCTTGGCGTCCGCCAGAAGAAGCGACTGGCGACCCCGCTCGGATCTTTCCTGGAGCATCACGAGCGGAGCAAGGAAGGTGCGACGGATTCCCGTCGCGACTGGATCTCGCATCGTGTTCGGAAGAGCACGGGCCGCGAGCGCCAGGACGATGCAGGTACTAAAGACGATTAGGTCGAGCCGAGTGTTGCTTCTTATGGCGCGGGCCAACTTTTACCTCAAGTCGCTAGGACGGACCAGTATTTCGCCTCATCATCAAGTATTCGGCCACAACCCCGCACCACACAGGTCAGAGGATCCTCGTCGACGTGGATCGGCAGACCGGTTTCCTGGGAAAGCAGGACATCGAGGCCCCGAATGAGAGCGCCACCGCCCGTCATCACGATGCCACGGTCCACAATGTCGGCCGCCAGCTCGGGTGGGGTGATCTCCAGCGCGCGGCGCACCGCATCGACGATCTGCTGAATCGGCTCCTGAACCGCGTCGCGGATCTCCGACGAATGCACGCGCACCGTCTTCGGGATACCTGATACAAGATCCCTGCCTTTGACGTCCATTTCCCTCTCATCACCGACTGGCGCCGCGGATCCGATCTGAATCTTCACCTGCTCGGCGGTCGATTCGCCGACGAGAAGGTTGTAGTTCTTGCGCATGAATTGAACGATCGCCATGTCGAGCTCGTCGCCGCCGGTTCGTATCGAGGTGTCGCTCACGATGCCGGACAGCGCAATGACAGCGATCTCGGTCGTGCCTCCACCGATGTCGATCACCATGTTGCCAGTGGGCGTCTCGACCGGCAGCCCGACACCAATCGCGGCGGCCATGGGTTCGGCAACCATGAAGACTTCCTTGGCGCCGGCGCCAAGCGCCGAGTCGCGAACCGCGCGCTTCTCGACTTCGGTGATCCCGGAAGGAACGCAGACGATCACACGCGGCTTCACCTTGAAGACGTGGTTTTCAATGATGAGGGCGAGAAAATATCTCAGCATCTTCTCGGTGACGTCGAAGTCGGCGATGACGCCGTCCTTCATCGGTCTCACCGCGATGACGCCTTCGGGCGTGCGGCCAAGCATTCGCTTCGCCTCGAGTCCAACGCCCTTGATTTTTCTCGTCTCGCGATCGAGCGCGACGACGGAGGGTTCGTTCAGCACGATCCCTTCGCCCTTCACGTAAATCAATGTATTCGCGGTGCCGAGGTCCACGGCAATCGCATTCGCCGGGAAGAGAGCACCCGGCTTGAAGAATGGCCAGCGCATTAGTTCAAATATGAATCGGGTGGAGTATACGGCAAGGCAAATGCCTCAGCGACAGCGGGATATGTCACCTTTCCGTCTACGATGTTGAGT
>JBGPHO010000206.1:0-4974 GCA_041484425.1 Gemmatimonadaceae bacterium | reverse complement strand
CGGCTATCGCGTCTTCAGGTAGTCGGCGAAATCAAGAAAGACTTGTCCAGAAGTGGGCTGTCCATTGGCCAGCGGCTGGAGACCTCAATCAATGGAACACGCACGTAGACGCTGTGGTCGATCTTGTCTCGGACCGGGGTTCGAATCCCCGCGCCTCCACTTACAACCCGTCCAACACGAACTAAGGCCGTCCTGAAAAGGCGGCCTTTTTCGTTTTCCCATAGTGAGAAATCTTCCAACAGCGTCCGCAACCGACCATGGAGCGCCTCGCGCAAACGACTGCGAGCATGCGCCATCGAGACGCGCTCGGCACCGGCGTATGCCTTTCTGCAAGACACATGGTCTTTCGGTCGTGTTGAAGCGGCTTCGCCCTTGGGCCCCGGCACCGAGCCGGCGCTTCAAGGTCCGTCCGTCACGCCCAGCTTCCCAGTATAACGCCCATCACAACTAGCTCGACCAGGTACGCCCCGCTCTTGATCGCTACGAGCTTGAACGGGGATTTGGTCGCGGCGTATTCCTCGAGCATTACAATGAACACGAACCCGAGCCAGTTGAAGAGGCCAACTGCGGCTCCCTGTGCCGGACCGGTTGCCCCCGCGTAGCGGATCGCGTGCACCAACACGAACGCCATCACGAAAGCTCCGACTATCCAGATGGCGAGCGATTTAGCCATTCCTCCGCGCATCCGCTCGTCGGTGATGCCCGTCAGCTGCTGCCACGGTCGCAGGAACAACGGCGGAGAGTACCATGCCCACCCAATCACGAACTTTGCGACTACCGCGAGGAGAAACGCGACGGCGTTGATGTGTACCGGTTGCATATGCGCTGACTCCATTCAGGGGTGACGACGCAACGCGCTGACATCGGGACGAGGTTCAGAAAACGTTACGCCTTCTTCTCACCGTGTCGAGAGTCCGGGCAATTCAGCGAATCCTCAGTGACAGCGGTGGGAGCTGACGCAACGTCAGCCTCCGAGCGCGGGGAGGGTATATTTCGTCAGCCCGCCGACAGACTCCGTGGCTCTCTGCGAGCTCGGCGACCCATCTGCATCCACTCCGGGGACCGTATGACCAAATACTCGCTTCCAATCCCAGCCGTCCTCCTGGCAGTCAGCCTGGCTGGGCCGCACCTCGCCCGCGCGCAAACGTTCAAGGTCGACAGGTTCAGCATTGGTGGTGAAGGGGGAACCGACTATCTGACCGCCGAACCTGGCACCGGCCGCGTCTTCGTGTCGCGTGGTACCCACGTCATGGTGATCGACGGCCGCACTGGCAAAGTGCTGGGGGATATTGCGGACACGCCGCGTACGCACGGCATCGCGCTGGCGCCCAAGTCAAATCACGGTTTCACGACCAACGGCGGTGATTCGACCGTGACGATGTTTGATCTCAAAACCCTGGTCGTGATCAAGAAGATCCACGTGCCCACCGGCGGTCTCGATGGAATCATGTACGATGACTTCTCTGATCGGATCATCCTCACGAATCACAGCCGTCCGATCGGGACCGCCACGGCGATCGATCCCGGCACCGGAGAGATCGTTGGCGTGGCTGAGCTCGAGGACAACGCTCCCGAAGGCGCAGCAAGTGATGGCAAAGGAAGGATCTTTGTGAACAACGAGAGCAAGAACACAATGCAAGTGATCGATGCCAAGACGATGAAGGTGCTTTCGTCGTGGTCACTTGCGCCCTGCGATGGCCCGACGGGAATCGCGTTCGACCGTGCGTCGAATCGAATCTTCTCGGGCTGCGGGAAGACGTCCGTTGTCATCGACCCCAACTCCGGTCGTGTCGTGGCAACGATCGCGAACGGTGATGGAGTCGACGCGCTGGGGTGGGACCCCTCGGAAAAGCTGATCTATATCCCCGCCGGGCGAGACGGCAACGTCACGGTCGTCCGTCAGGATTCACCGGACAAATACACCGTAGTAGCCACGGTGCCGACCATGCAGGGCGCGAAGACGATCGCTGTCGATGCGGTGAGGCACCTGGCGTATCTCTTTCAACCCGAGTACGGACCGGCGCCGGCGCCCGCACCGGGAGCGCCCGCACCACCGCCGGGAAGCCGGCCTCCCCGCGGTCCGATAGTCGGCGCATGGTTCTTTGCCATCAGTCACTGATGGAGCACAATACGATTCAGCGACGTCGATTCCGGCGTCGCTTTTTCGTTTCCAGCAGCGATCCTATCCTTCGTTAGCGTACGTGAGATCGCCGCATGGACCGTTGAAGTACGCAGGCGGATGCAATGCGGATCGAAGCAGAGCATGCATCTCCTCGTGTTTGACGAGTTTTTCGCTGTTGGCCCGCGTGCCTGCAAGAACAATCCTGTCACCCTTTTCGATCCAGTATCCCCAGTAAGATTCGCGTCCGACCTGAATGGTCGAATCGTTGGGGACCACGTAGAAGGCGACGGCGTGAACGTCACCTGATAGGCCGGAGCACGCCTCGAGGTCATTCCACCACGCGATGTATTGTGCGCTCGGTTCGACCTTCACTGCTTTCGAAAGATCGATCTCTTCCCACGGCTGTAAGGGATGGTGGCAACCAATTAGGAGCGCGGCCAGCAGAGATACTCTGGTCGCGCTGTTCATCCCATCACCTGACGACGACTTGTGGACGGCGATTTACTGGACGGTGAGAGTCGCCGTCATTCCCGGGTGGAGGGTGCAGTGAAACCCGTAGGTGCCGGCGGTGTTGAATTTGCGAGTGTGCGACATGCCGGCGTCGAAGTTCGGCATGTCACCGGTTCCGTCGCCGCCTACCGCGGCGGCTCTCCCCGTCGCGTCGTCCCAGACGATGTTATGCCCCACGGCGGAACCGTTCTGCCAGGTAACAGTCGAGCCCACCGTCACGGTTCGCGAAGTCGGTGTGAAGGTGCTTGAGGTCATGCAGAATGTTCCCGCCGGACAGGTACCGCCGCCACCACCACCGCCACCTGTGCCAGTCGTGTAGCCGCCGCCCCCGCCGCACGAAACGACGCCGAGCGCCAGAATGAGAGCCCCAAGCAAACCAGAAATTCTCCGCATACCTGCCTCCTTGCCGCGCTGAATCCAGGTCGGAGCCGCGACCGGCGCGACCAATCCCATTATGTGCATCTGTGCCTACTTGGACAAGGCTTTGTCCCAGATGCGTTGCCTTTCATCGCCGTTTTGCATTCGAGACTGTTCAGCTGGGACTGGCGACATCTCACCGCTTCCGATCTGCGTCAATCACACACGAGAAGAGAGCCTGGCGCGACGTGATGGAACGAGGGTCCGCGAGGCACGGAGCGCTGGCCGTAGTTACTCGCGCGGTCAGTGAGGTCGGCGCTCGGAGAGCCACGCCCGACGCTTGCGACGAGGGCTGCCAGATCACGGCGTGGTTGACGCCGTTCGAAACAGCTGCCCAACCCGCGATGGCACCCAGGTTATTGATGGCCACAGCAACGCTCGGATTTGGATCATCGGGACTCAGCTTCACAATTCCGCCGTTGGCGAGCCAAGTCGAAGCCACAATGGAGCCCGAGGCCGGGTCGAAGTCGGCACCGACGACTATGCCCTTCGAGCTCACCGCCGTAGCGTAACCGTAACGGGACGCTGCCGTCGAATAGTGCGCCAGGAGCTTGAAACCTCTGCCCGCTTCCCAGCGATACGGCGTTGTCCCGCTCGCCCCAGCGGAAGTGACCCATCCGGCAACCACGCCAGTCTCGTTCAGGGCGAGCCCGGTCACGTTTGCCTCAGGATCATTGCCCGGAGTTCCAATGGGATCGTAGCCTGTCGCTTGGGTCCAGCGATATGTACGCCAACATTGAGGCGTGCGCCTACACGTGTTGGCGCTGGTGGTAAGGACAACCAAACCAGTCGCTGTGACTGCGCTCGCGGAGCCTTCATTGCTCCCGCCCTGGGCATTCGCAGAGAGATCGTACTTGCCGCCGGTCTCCGACCAGATCCATCCGTGTTGGGTTCCGCCCGCGTCCGAACCAACGACATCTCCTCGAGCGTTAAAGGCTGTTGGCAAGGCTAGCGTGAATCCCGGAATCAACGGTATGGGCAACGCGCCGATTGAACCAGACGCCGACCACACAACGGGGGTCCACCGACCGTTATCGCCGCTCACTCCCAGGATCTGTCCGCCGCCTAGCGCTCCTTCGTCAAGAACCGCCACCGCTCGGCTCATCGCGTCGCCTGGCAGCGTTCCGAGATCGACCATCCCTTTGGCAGCGCTCCAGCGGAACGCATGTGTCGCCCCGGCAGGCGTCTCCGACCAACCAACGACCGTGTTGCCGCTGTTGATGTCAGCGGCATAGCTCGACGCCCCGCCCAAAGTCCCGAGGTCCATACGCGTCATGCTGGCGGACCTCGTCGCGCCTCCGGTCGGGTTTTCCTCGGGCGCCCCACCGACGCCCAGGGCGGCATCGGGCGTGTTGCAGGAGCAAATCAGAAGGGCGACCAACGGGATAGTGGCGAGGCGATGCACGGAGAGTCTCTTGACGGTGGAAAGTGAGGTGAGATTGCAAGAGGCACTCCGATGGTGGAACGACGTTATCTCGCTATACGAAGACTCAAGCCCTGCAACGTGGCGCATGCGTTACACTCTTGTTGATTGGGTGCGCCGCTTGCGGAATTGCCGCTCTGGCCAACTTGCGCATGTTCGGGAGCGCGGCGATTCTGTATCGCGGTTTGGAACGACATAACTCGCCGCTCCTTTTGGAACGCCTTCCCCTGGTTCAATGATAAGATCCGGCAAACAACTCCTCGCGGCCGCGCTCTTCTTCGCCACAGTCACCGTCACGACGACGAACGCCTTCGCGCAACAACGTCCCGCTCGAATGCCCCCCATTCGGCACGTTTTCGTGATCGTCCTCGAGAACCAGGGATTCGATACTACGTTCACGGCGCATTCACGCGCACCTTACCTCGCCGACACGTTACGTCTGGCTGGCGCATTCCTCCGTCAATACCACGGCATCGCGCACTACAGCCTCGGCAACTATCTG
>JBGPHO010000205.1:0-4993 GCA_041484425.1 Gemmatimonadaceae bacterium | reverse complement strand
TACGCCGCATTCTGGCAGGCGTGGAGAACTCCGTGGCAGCTCGTGTCAGGCGGAGCGGGAAGCGGGATCTTCAAATCCACGGACGGCGGCGAGCATTGGACCGAGCTGACGCGCAATCCCGGCCTGCCGCAAGGCGTGATCGGCAACATTGGGCTCGCGGTCTCGCCTAGCAACTCGAACAAAGTCTGGGCGATCGTGGAAGCCGACTCGGGTGGGGTGTTTCGTTCCTCCGACGGAGGCGCGACGTGGACGCGAACGAACAATGAGCGGAGGCTACGCCAGCGCGCGTGGTACTACACTCGCATTTTCGCCGACCCGAAGAACGACAAATCGATTTACGTACTCAATACCGGGATGTACCGCTCGACCGACGACGGAAAAACATTTCGACCCATCCCAGTTCCTCATGGGGACAACCACGACTTGTGGATCGCACCTAATGATGCGGACCGGATGATCGAGTTGAACGACGGCGGCGCGAACGTGTCGTTCAATGGCGGGAAATCGTGGACCGAGCAGGACCAGGCAACCGCGCAGTTCTACCACGTCGTTACAACGAATCATTTCCCATATCGGGTCTGCGGCGCACAACAGGATAACTCGACGCTGTGCGGCCCGAGCCGGAAGAGCGGTGGCATCAACGTCGGCGACTGGTACGACGTCGGCGGCGGCGAGAGCGGCTACATCGCGGTGCGGCCCGACACACCCGACATCGTATTCGCGGGATCGTACGGCGGTCTCCTCACCAGAAAGGACATCAAGACCGGCTTCGAGCGGGACGTCAATCCGTGGCCGAACAACCCGATGGGCCATGACGCCGCCGACGCGAAGTATCGCTTCCAGTGGACCTACCCAATCGTGATCTCGCCGCACCATCCGGGACGGATGTACGTTGGAAGCAGCGTGATTTTTCAGACGGACGACGAAGGCCAGACGTTCAAGCCGATCAGTCCGGATCTTACCCGGCACGACCCGCGCACGCTGGGAGCCTCCGGCGGTCCGATCACCAAGGATCAGACGTCCGTTGAGTACTATGCGACCGTGTTCACGATCGCCGAGTCTCCGCGCACGGCCGGAGTGATCTGGGCCGGCTCGGATGACGGATTGGTCCACATCACTCGCGACGGCGGAAAGAGCTGGAAGAACGTGACGCCGGCCGGCCTGCCGGAGTGGGCTCGAATCTCGATGATCGAAGCGTCGAATTTTGCGACGGGCACCGCGTACGTGGCCGCTAACCGGTATCAGCTAGACGACATGAAGCCGTACCTCTACAAGACCAACGATTACGGAGCGACGTGGACGCCGATCACGAGCGGAATCCCCGCGACGGAGTTTACTCGCGTGCTGCGCGAGGACCCGGAGCGCGCAGGCCTCTTGTACGCAGGAACGGAGAGAGGGGTCTGGGTATCGTTCGACGATGGCGCCAACTGGCAATCGCTGCGGCGTAACTTGCCGATGGTTCCCATTCACGATCTCGCCGTGAAGGAGGGCGACCTGATCGCGGCCACGCACGGACGCTCGTTCTGGATTCTCGACGACCTCTCCGCGCTCCGCCAAATGAGCCCCGAAATCCCTCGCGTTCCCGCGCACCTGTTCAAGCCGCGCAAGATCTATCGCGCCGGCTTTGGCGGAGGCGGAGGAAGCGGCGCGGCGGGCGGGCATCCGAGCGGCGCCAATCCTCCGTCAGGCGGCGTCATCTACTACTCGCTCGCGCAGCCGCGCCAGCTCGTGACGATCGATTTCCTCGACGCGCAGGGGAAAATAATTCGCAGCTTCACCAGCCAGCAGGACCCGACCGTCGCGGCTGATTCAATTCGCGCCGACAGCGTACGTTCGGCGCGCAACGACAGCTTGCGACGCGCTGGCTTGCCGGTGGACACGACAACGCGCACCGAAGCACCAGGCGAGGAGACGCCGCCGAGCGAGGAGGGCCCGGTGCGCCGGCCCCCTCCACCGCGAGTGGCGAACAAGGCCGGGCTCAATTTGTTCGCCTGGAATCTGCGCTATCCTGATCCCTCTGTATTCGAGAACATGATTCTTTGGGCGGGCAGCATTGCAGGCCCGGTCGTCCTGCCGGGAACCTACACCGTCCGCCTCAACGTGAACGGTCAGCGGTACACGCAGCCTCTCACTATAGTGAATGATCCGCGGAGCACCGCGACCGACGCCGATCTGAAGGAGCAATTCGACTTCCTCATGCGTATTCGCGAGAAGACCAGCCAGGCGAACGACGCCGTGAAGACCATCCGCAACGTGAAAGCACAGCTCGCAGATCGCGCGAAGAGAATGCCGGCGGACAGGAGTGTCGCGTTTTCTCGCATCGCCACGGACTGGTCGAACAAGCTCTCCGCAATCGAGGGCGAGATCTATCAGGTCCGGAATCAGTCGAGCCAGGACCCGCTCAACTATCCGATCAAACTGAACAACAAGATCGCGGCACTCTCGGGTGTCGTCGGTGGGACCGACGCGAAACCGACGAGCCAGTCGTATACCGTGTTCAACGATCTCTCGTCGCAGCTCGATCGACAACTGTCGGCATTGCGCGGCGCGCTCATCTTCCTCCCGTCGGTGAACGCGACGCTGAAGGCGGCCGGCTTGCCGCCGATCGTGCCGAGCACCGAGGAGATCAGGACGTCACCGGCCCGCGTTCCTTCGCTGGCTGCCGACGATGAAGACGAGGGCGGAAAATGAACTCAATGCGCGCGCGCCCCTTGTTGATTCTGATTGGCGCGGGGGCGACCGTCCTGAGTGGCGCCTGCAACGGCGACAGCGACCGGTCGAGCACGCACATACGGGTGATCGATTCCACTTACACTGAGTCTTGGCAACCGATGGAGGACACGGGAACCCTCTATCGGATCGAGGTTGTTTCTCCGCTTGGCGCGGACACGATTCGGAACGTCATTCCACCGGCGCCGATTCTGGTGGGCGACAGCCTCGTCATCGGCCTCCTACAGTTCTCAGAGGATTCGTCCACGCCGCAGCGCCAGATCTTCCGTCTGCGTCTTGGAAAACACCGCATCGAAACAAGCCCGATACCGGACGACGTGTGGTCGTCGTACCAGGATCTTCTCGTCTCCCCCGATGGCCGCTTCCTCGCTTACGTCGGTGAAGATACCACGCCCGCCAATCCCGGCACTTACGGAATCGTGCGCGATCTCAAGACTGGCGCGATCGTGATGAAGGGTCCGGGTGGCGGCGGATGCGATTGCGACGAGGACTTCAACCACGCGCGCTGGTTCGCGCCCGACAGCTTCGAGATCGCCGTCGCGCACAGCAACAGCGGCGGTGGGTGGCAGCGGCTGTCCGGCAAGGCTTCCGCGAGCCGGATTCACGTCGACACCCTGAGCGACGAGCCGGACTGGCATTGAAAGATCCCACACGCGCTTTCCTCCGCCATACGCTCGCCACGATTGCGTATCGTGCCGCCAAGGTCGAACGTAGCGCGCCACCCGGATTCGGCAACTTCCAGCTCGGAAAGGCTGCCCGCACTCCGGTGGAGATCGTTGCGCACATGGGCGACCTGTTCGACTGGGCTCTCAGCATGGTGCGGGGAAAGCCCGAATGGGTGCAGTCCAAGCCGCAGGTGTGGCGAAAGGAAGTCGAGCGGTTCCACGCTTCTCTTCTCGCCCTCGACAGGTATCTTGCGTCCGATGGGCCTCTCGGCGTGACCGCCGAGGAGTTGTTCCAGGGCCCGATATCCGACGCGCTTACGCACATCGGGCAGATTGCGATTTTGCGGCGGCAGGATGATTCTCCCGTGCGCTCCGAGGTTTATGCGAGAGCCGACATCGCATCTGGTCGTGTCGGCGCGGAGCAGCCAAAGAATGCGTTCGAGTTCGACAGCCCGCCGGTAGGGAAGACAGCCAACTAATGCTTGTAACCTCGCATTCCTCAAGCTCGTAGAGACTCCCTATGCAGACGTCCGTTCAGGCACCCGCGCGTCCCGGCCCACCGGCCGGGGTCGGTCCCGGAGCTCAAGGGGCATCGATAATCGATCGCGTGCCGCAAATCACGGTGGGCGGGCCTCCGGGCTCCCAGACGATCACGATCCCCATGCCGCGCACCGCCGCGGACATCGACGCCCTGAAGGCGCGCCGCGACGAATTGTCGAACCAGCTTCGATCGGTTGACAGCCGGCGCTCGAAATTGATTAGTCAGCTGAAGCAAACCGGAGATGCGACAGCAACCCAGGGACTGGAAGCTCGGCTCGCACTGCTCGACGCCCGCCAGCTGCAGCTGGAAACCGATATTCAGCTCACTGGCCAACAGCTTACCAGTCAAGCCGCCGGTGTGATCGCCACCACCGCGGGCCCTCCGGTTTTCGCCGGACTTGGGTCGAAGGAGGTAATGACGCTCTCGGTGCTGTCGATCCTTTTGATCTTCTTTCCGCTGGCATTCGCCGCTGCCCGCGCGACGTTGAAGAGAGCCAACAGGCCCGGGCCGCCGGCGGCCGCATTTACGGAGACCGCCCAGCGGCTGGAGCGGCTGGAAGCATCGGTCGATGCCATCGCGATCGAGATCGAGCGGGTATCGGAGGGGCAGCGCTTCGTCACCAAGCTTCTCTCGGAAAGCCAGCCGGCGCCTGTGTTGGGCGCCGGCCAGCGCATTCCGGAGACCATTCGCGGCAGTTAGTCTGCCCTGTTCGCGAGGGTTAGGCTGATCGTCCTCGGCGGCTAGACCGCCGAGGACGCGATTTTCGGGTTGGCGTCGAGCATCGCCTGTGGTCTCAAGGCAGCGGCGCCCATCATGCCGCCCAATCCCATCGACTCGACCACATTGCTCGGAACCACCATGAGCGCGCCTTTCTCCTTCAGTCCTTCATAAAGGATGTTCATCGCGCGCAGGTGCAGCGCCGTCGGATTGTTCTCGTAAGACTTCGCCGCCTCGAAGAACAGGTGCGCGATCTCGACCTCTGCCTGGCCGAGGATGATGCGCGCCGATTTCTCGCGCGATGCCTGCGCTTCGCGGGACATCGCGTCCTGTAGCGAAG
>JBGPHO010000204.1:0-5015 GCA_041484425.1 Gemmatimonadaceae bacterium | reverse complement strand
CGTAATTGTCGGAATCGTTGCCGCTCGCCTCCTCCGCTTCCTTGCGACGAATCTTCTCGATGATGTCGTCCTCGCTCGGCGTCTCGTCGACGAAGAGTCCCTGCGCTTCGAATTCGGCCTTGCGCTGCTCGCGGCGCAGCTCGTACCACGCCATCAGGCGCTCGGTATCTTCGCTCGAGATGTAGGCGCCCTGCAGCCGCGCGGGTTCTGATTTCGCGGGCGGTATGAACAGCATGTCGCCGTTGCCGAGCAACGATTCGGCGCCGATGCCGTCGAGGATCGTGCGGCTATCCACCTGCGACGCGACTCGGAATCCAATGCGGCTCGGAAAGTTCGCCTTGATCAATCCGGTGATGACGTTCACGCTCGGACGCTGGGTGGCCAGAATGAGATGGATTCCGATCGCGCGCGCCTTCTGCGCCAGCATTGCCAGCGGAGTCTCGATCTCTGCCTGCACCGTCATCATGAGATCCGCGAGCTCGTCGATGATGACCACGACGTAGGGAACGATTCCGCCCTTGTACTCGAGCTCCTCGAACGCCACCTCGTTTCGCTTCGCGTTCTTGAGCTTCTGCCCTTCGTGGACCTTGCGGTTGAAATCCTGGATGTTGCGGGCCCCATTTGCGGCGAGCAGCTCGTAGCGGTCCTGCATCTCGAGCACCGCCCACTTGAGCACGGCGGCGGCGTCACGATTGTCGGTGACGACCTTGTGCCGGAGATGGGGGAGCACGTTGTACACGGAGAGCTCGACCATCTTCGGATCGATCATCAGAAAGCGCAGCGTCGTCGGCGTGTGACGATAGATGAGGCTCGTGATGAGCGTGTTGATGCACACCGATTTTCCCGATCCCGTCGCTCCGGCAATCAGTAGGTGGGGCATTTTCGCCAGATCGGCGATGACCGGACGGCCCTCGAGATCCTTCCCGAGCGCGATCGGCAGCGCCGCGCGAATCCCCTGGAACTCGCGCGACTCGATCAGCTCACGGAACGCCACTATCTCGGCGGTGGGATTGGGAACTTCGACGCCGACCGCGCCCCTCCCCGGAATCGGAGCGACGATGCGGATGCTCTGCGCGCGCATCGCCAGCGCGAGATCGTTGGAGAGATTCGCGATCTGGCGGACCTTCACGCCCGAGGCCGGCGCGACCTCGAACTGGGTCACGACGGGCCCGGTCGTACGTCCGACGAGATCGCCCTCGACGCGGAAGGTTCTCAGCGCGTCCATCAGCTTGATGCCCATCGCGTCCAGCTCGCGCTTGCCGAGGTCGGCGTTTCGCGGCGGGGGCGGCGTCAGGAGCTCCGGTGACGGAAGATCCTCATCGGTGAAGGAGATCGTGTCGCCTTCGAAGGCGTCGATTGCGGCGCCAATCTTTTCGGCGTGCGCGGCCGCTTGTGCCGCCTTGTTCTTGCGCTCGCGCCTCTTCTCGATCGGGATCAGCGGCTGCTCGGCGATGGCATTGCTCATGAGCGAGTGATCGACCTGCGGCATTTCCTCCGGCTCAGGCTGGAGCAGCGACGTTGAGACAACGGAGGCCGACATTTCCGGGCCAGGCACCACGATCTCCTTCGAGGGATCGAGTCCGACGCGCTCCGCGGGCGTGGGTGGCACGAAATCGTCGAGTGTCGTCACACGCTTGGAGACGACGACGCGGATCGGATTCCAGGACAGTGTCGCTGCCATGAGCACGCTCAGGCTGATCGCCATGAGTATCCACGCGCCCGCCGATCCGGCGAACTGAAGCACATAGAACGCCGCAAAGGCGCCCCAGATTCCTGCCAGCGCGGTCGCCTCACGCACTCCTCCCTGGGCGAGTCCGAAAATGATCGGCAGAAGGAAGACCATCCCCAGGAGGAAAACCATCCACGATCTGTCTTTGCGCTCGCCGAGGCGTCCGAAGAGTCGCAGCGCGTGCGCGGCGGGGGCGACCGGAAGGAGCGCGGCGGCCGGCCAGCCGAGGAAGAGAGCGATCGGGCTCGCGAGCAGGGCTCCGATCCAGCCGAAGTTCCCCTTTACGTTGCCGTTGCCGTGGAGCTGAGTGTAGCCCTCGGCGGCGAGCGCGCCGGCGAGGAAGATTCCGAAGAGAAGGAGGACGATGCCGCGGATCTCGCGCGCGAGCGCGGACTCGGACGGCCTATCGTGCCCGTTCCGGCCCGAGTTTCGTGATTTGCCTGTCCTGATAGATCGGGACCACAGGATAGGAGTCCACTTGCGCGGCGGCGGCGAGGTCGTCACCAAATCCTGCCGACTTGAGCGCTTGTCCGTGGGACGATTCTTTGAAGACTTTCGCGATGTTGTCGCCATATTTCTTTTCGATCAGCACTGAAGCGGCCGCGGCGTCGTTGACGACCACCGAGTCGTCCTTCTTCGGAATCGCCCGGACGTAGCGCCCTGCGCAGGCGGCATCCTCGAGCGTAAAGCTCCCTTCTTCGCCGGCACAGATGATGGCGATGTCCGTGTTCGAGCTGGCCGCCAGCTTCATCATGACCAGCACCGCCGAGAAGTTGACGTATGAAGCTATAACTATGTCACGGGCGTTCTGCACCCCCAAAAGCGTCCGGGTGCCGTTGGTGGTGGTGATGAGGATGGTTTTGCCCTCCACCACCGCCGGCGTGAACGCCTGCGGGGAGTTGCCGATGTCGAATCCGGCGATGGGATACATCTTCTGCTCGCCGGCCAGCAGGATCTGGGACCGGGCAAATTCTTTCGACCGGAAGATCACCTCATCGGCGCCCTCGACCGGAATCACCGTCCTGGCGCCGTTGCCGAGCGCGGTGGCGACGGTGGTGGAAGCCCGGAGAACATCGACGATCACGACGAGGCGGCCGGCAGTCTCGATGGGCTTCACCTGATTTGGCGTGAAGAAAACATCAAGCCGCATTCAGTGGCTCCTTCATCAATTGGCTTTCGCGCTCGAGGAACTTGGTGTCCACGGCGCCTTCCTGAAAATGCTTGTTGGCCATGACGCGAGCGAGAAACGGGATAGTGGTGGTGATGCCCTCGATGATGAAACTCTCGAGCGCGACCTGCATGCGGCGGAGCGCCTCGGGCCGGTCACGGCCCTGGCAAATTAATTTGGCGATGAGCGAATCGTAGAACGGGGGAACGGTGTAGCCCGCGTAGACGTGGGTGTCCAGACGAACCCCGGGACCACCGGGTGGATGGAACACATCGATCCGGCCCGGCGACGGCTGAAAGTTTCGCGCCGGGTCTTCCGCGTTGACGCGGCATTCGATCACGTGGCCACGGCGCTCGATCGGCGGCTTCACGGAGAGCTTGTCTCCGTTGGCCACACGGATCTGCTCCTTCACCAGATCGACGCCCGTCAGCACCTCCGTCACGGGGTGCTCGACCTGAATGCGGGTGTTCATTTCCATGAAGTAGAACGACTTGTCCTCGTTGAGCAGCATCTCGATCGTGCCGGCGCCGACGTAGTCGATCGCTTTCGCGCCCTTGACCGCGGCGTCGCCCATCTTCTGGCGAAGGGACTCGGTGAGCGCCACGCTGGGCGCCTCCTCGATCAGCTTCTGGTGGCGGCGCTGAACTGAGCAGTCGCGCTCGCCCAGGTGGATGACGTTGCCGTGGCGGTCGCCCATGATCTGGAACTCGATGTGTCGCGGACGGGCCAAGTATTTCTCTATGTAGACTTCACCATTGCCAAATGCGGAGAGCGCTTCGGACCGTGCGAGCTGAAACGACCGCGCGAAATCTTCCGGGTCGGTGGCGACGCGCATTCCCTTTCCCCCGCCGCCGGCCGCAGCCTTGATGATCACGGGGAAGCCGATCTCCCGCGCGAATTTGAGGGCTTCGTCCGAATCTTCAACCGGTCCGGGCGTGCCCGGAATGATCGGAACTCCGACGTCCTGCATCGTCTTGCGCGCGGCAGCCTTGTCACCCATGAGACGGATCTGATGCGGGGTCGGACCGATGAAGTTGATGTTGGACGCGATGCACGTCTCGGCGAACTCCGCGTTCTCGGCGAGAAACCCGTAGCCGGGATGGATGGCGTCGGCGCCGGCGATCTCGGCGGCGGCGATGATGCGCGGGATGTTGAGATAGGACTCGCGCGCGGGAGCCGGCCCGATGCAGACGTCGTCGTCGGCGAAGCGCACGTGGAGCGATTCGCGATCCGCTTCGGAGTAGACGGCGACCGTTTGGATACTCAATTCGCGGCAGGCTCTTATAACGCGCAACGCAATTTCGCCGCGGTTAGCGATCAATACTTTCTTAAACACTGTTGCTCATATCTGCTTCCGTACCCGATGGACAGAGAAACAAAGGAATAGGCGAGAGGTCCCCGTAGGTAAAAACAACAACTGAATAGGCGAGAGGTCCCAGTAGGTAAGTTGCCAGTCATTCAGTTCACTACGCCCGGACTTGCCTCTGTGGCGTAAAGGGCACAGGCAGTTGCTCTTGCCCAGAATCGCGCCGCGATAAGTCGGGGCGTAGTGAACTAACAAACTGGCATCTCCGCTACTGAGACCTCTCGCCTATTCAGTTGCAGATCCAGAAGAACGATTCCACCAGTTAGGTAACTTCCTGCTTAACGGTATCCCACGAGGTGTCACTTGAAGCGGCGATCCCCTGGGCGCGCAGAGCAAACTCAGCGGGGTTGGTCGCGGCGAACAGCGCATCGTCGTACGAGATCACGCCCTTGTGGTACCAGTTCATGAGGGACTGATCGAAGCTCTGCATCCCGTAGGCAACGCCGCCTTCCTTGATCAGGTCCGGAATGTTGAGCGCTTTGCTTATGTCGCGGATCTGGTCGCGCACGGCCTCCGTGTTCATCAGGATCTCGGCCGCGGGCACTCTCCCCTTCTTGTCGGCGCGACGAACGAGGCGCAGCGAGATGATTGCGCGCAGCGCTGTCGACAACATGTAGCGCACCTCCGTCTGCTGGTGCGGCGGATAGAACGACAGGACACGGTTGATCGTCTGAGTCGCATCGGTCGTGTGCAGCGTCGAGAATACGAGGTGACCCGTCTCGGCCGCCTTGAGAGCGGTGTCGAGGGTGTCG
>JBGPHO010000203.1:0-5035 GCA_041484425.1 Gemmatimonadaceae bacterium | reverse complement strand
CGTCGGGATATTCAGGTCGTTGAAGAGCTGCTTCTCCAGCAACCTGTCCTGCGCTGTCGCCAACGCTTTCACCGGCGGAAAAACCTTCATACGCTCGGCGACGAATCGCACTGTCGAGACCGGAATGCTCTCGAATTCATACGTGACGACGTCCACTCCCTCGAGAAAGCGCTCTAGCGCCGCGTGATCGCCGTAGTCCGCGGCGATCAGCTGGCCAATTTGTCCGACAGGCGCGCCGGCGTTGGGATCGAAGAATCTGAACTCGATGCCGATCTGGTAGCCGGCAAGCGCGAGCATTCTTCCAAGCTGCCCGCCACCAAGGACCCCGACTCTCACTCGCTCGCGGCCGGGTCGGGCTGAGCGAGAACCGCGTTGGTCTGCTCGGCGCGAAACGCGCGCAGCCTCTCTCTTACATCGGGCCGATTGATGGCAACGATGGACGCGGCGAGCAGCGCGGCGTTGATTGCGCCTGGCTTGCCGATCGCCAAAGTTCCGACGGGAACACCCGCCGGCATTTGCACGATCGAAAGCAGCGAGTCTATCCCCTGAAGCGCCTTCGATTCGACCGGAACACCAAGCACTGGAAGTATCGTCTTCGCCGCGGCCATCCCGGGGAGGTGCGCTGCGCCGCCCGCACCCGCGATGATGACTTCGATTCCCCGCTGCTCGGCTGAAGCGGCGTACTCGAACAGCAGATCGGGAGTGCGGTGGGCGGAGACGACCTTCGTCTCGTGGGGAATGCCCAGGGCATCGAGAATCTGCGCGGCGTGCTGCATGGTGTCCCAATCGGACTTGGAGCCCATAATCAGTCCAACGAGCGCTTCCGCCACGTCGATTCCCCTCAGTATTGTGATGCGGCTCCCGCCGCCTACAGCTCGAGTTCCTGTCCCTTGTCCAGATCGTCGAGACCGAGCTCGGCGCCGGCGACTATCTCGTAATCGAAATCATCCTCGTCCGGCACGCCGACATCGTCCAGCGCTCGGACGCCGAGATCCTGCGATACGCTCTGACGCTCGAGCTCGAGCAGCAGATCACTGATCCGGCAGAAGCTCTTGCGATGGTGCGGAGTGATTCCATGCGATGCGAGACCCGCGACGTGCTCGCGCGTCGTGTAGCCGGCGTTGTGGTCCCAAATATAGTGCGGATAGCGCGCGCTGAGCCGCGTCATGAGGAGATCACGCGTGACTTTGGCGATGATGGACGCGCACGCGATGCTGAAGCACCGCGCGTCACCATGCACGACGGCCGTGTGCGGGATGGGGAGGGTACGCATGGCGCGGCCGTCGATCACGACATAATCCGGCTTGACCTGGAGGCGGCGCAGCGCGCGCCGCATGGCAAGCACGCTCGCCTGATAGATGTTGATTCGATCGATCTCCCGCACCGAGGCGGCGCCGAGAGCGAATGCGACCGCGCGCTCGCGGATCTTGACCGCGAGGCGCACCCGCTGATCATGCGTCAGCCGCTTGGAATCGTCCACGCCGGCGATGGCGCGCGTGTCGGCGGGCATTATCACGGCGCAGGCGACGACGGGTCCCGCGATCGGGCCTCTGCCTACTTCGTCGACACCGGCGAGGAGCGGGCCTTTCTCGATGCGCAGGTCACGCTCGATGGTGGTCCAGCGCTTCCGCCGCGGCACGTGCCCGCGGCGGGTTGGATTTGCATTGGGATTTGGACCTTCGGGGGTCGATTGGGGGGTCCCCGGTTCGACCTCGTCCTGCATGTTGTGCTACACTCCGTCAGCGAGGGGAGCGCTAGGCCTCGACGCCGGCCTCAGCTCCTGCCTCAGCTACGGTCTCCGAGCCCGGGACCGTCACCTTGGCCTTCCGCTCCCTGATGCGGGTAGCCTTGCCCGTCAGGTGGCGCAGATAGTACAGCTTGGCGCGACGGACGCGTCCGCGGCGCACAACGATGATCTCCGCGATCATCGGGCTGTGAATGGGGAAAATGCGCTCCACGCCGATGCCGTTGGAGATCTTGCGGACCGTGAAGGTCGCGCTCACCCCGCTGCCGCGCTTGGCGATGCAGACGCCCTCGAAAGCCTGGATTCTTTCCTTGTCGCCCTCGCGCACGCGCACGTTGACGCGGAGCGTGTCACCCGCCCTGAACGGGGGGATGTTGTCGCGGAGCCACTCTTTCTGGGTTTCGATGAAGGGATGCATATGACGCTCGGGGCTGGAGTTAACAGCCTGGTAAAGACGTGTTTATGTGATTCTCGGGTAGCCACGAAAAGTAAACCGTTAACCGGTTCAATGCCAGTCAACTTCGACAGAGCTACGAGCGACGACTCCGCGTGAGCCTGGCTCCCTCCTCTTCCCGCCACTTGGCGATTCTCGCGTGATCGCCTGACAGGAGCACCTCCGGAACCACGTGTCCCCGAAACTCCGGCGGCCGCGTATAACTCGGCGCGCTCAATCCTCGGCCGAAAAAAGAATCCCCTCGCGCGCTATCGATGTCAGACATTGCACCCGGCAGGAGCCGGACGGTCGCGTCGATGATCGCGAGAGCCGCAGCCTCACCACCGCTCAGGACGAAATCGCCGAGCGAGATCTCTTCGGTCGCAAGGTGATCGGCGACGCGCTGATCGATGTCCTTGTAGTGGCCGCATAGCAGCGTGAGCTCCTCGCCGGCTGAGAACCGCTCGGCGTCCGAGTGGGAAAAGACGCGTCCTCTGGGGGAGAGCAATACAATCGGCGGCCTGGTGTTCAGCGATTCCACCGCCTCGAAAAACGGCTGCGGCTTCATCACCATCCCTGCACCCCCGCCGTACGGAGCATCGTCCACAGTTCGGTGCTTGTCGTGCGTGAAGTCCCGCAGGTCCACAAGGTTATAGCGCACGCTGCCCGCTGCCGCGGCACGCGACGGGATGCTCAGCCCCAGCGGACCGGTGAAGAATTCGGGAAAGATCGTGACGACGTTGATCCTCAGCGGCACCCCTAGTCCCCTCCCAACGACGCGTCGATCAGACCGAGCGTGTCGTTGATCACGATGGTGCGCGCCTGGATATCCGTCCGGACGACGAGCTCGGGGCGGTACGGAATCAGGACACTTCCGCGCGGCGTCTCGATGTCGAGCATGAGTCCCTGCGGCAGCTCGTAGAAGGTCGTCACCGTTCCGAGCGCTTCGCCGCTGGTGGTCACGGCTTTCATCCCGATCAGGTCGTGGAGATAAACCTGATCTTCCTGGAGCGGCGGCAGCTCGCTGAATGGCGCGAGCACGTAGCGTCCACGCCACAACTCGGCGGCGTCGCGGTCGCGGAGCTCCTCGAACCGTACGATCAGGCCCTTTTTGAACGGTCGAGATTCCGAGACTGTGAGCGTCGAGGTCTCCTCCTGGCCCCCGGCGTCGCGGGCGACGGCCAGGTCGCCGTTGGCGGTCCCCGCAAAAACACGACTGCCGGGCGCGAAGACCACATCCGGCTTATCGGTGAGAGGCTCGATGACCACCTCGCCGCGAATTCCCTGCGCTTTGCGGATCAGCCCGACGATCGCGTATTCGGGCTCAGGCATGTGAGACCGTGGCGCTCTAGGCGCCGGCGGTTGTTTCGTCCGACTTCTCGCTGAGCGGGATCGCGACGACTTTGCGCTCGATGCCGAGTCTCTGCTCGTGACGCCGCTTGAGAACGCCGGCGCGCCGAAGGAGCGAGCGAACGGTGTCGGTCGGCTGGGCGCCGAGGTTGAGCCAGTGGTTGGCCCTGGCTTCATCGACCTGAAGAGAACCCTCGCTCTGGCGGGGAGCATACTGGCCGATGATCTCGATGAACTTCCCATCGCGCGGACTCTGCGAATCGGCAATGAGAATGCGGTAGAACGGTGCGTTTTTCCGCCCGACGCGGCGGAGACGAATCTTTACCATTTCTGTACTGCTCCCATGAGGGTGTTGGGGGGACGCTGATGGCGTCCCATCCGGGCTCCTCGCGACGCCGGTAAATCCGGTGCGCACCCGGTACAAGTGAGTTGTGGAATCTAATTGGTCAGCGATCCTCGGCAAAGCTCGTAGAATCGAGAATCGCAACTGAAGTTGACAGCCCCCGACGAGACGCCAGTTGTCAGCTATCGCCCCCCGAACATCCCGGGCATGGACGGCATCCCCATCCTTCCCCCGCCCGCCATTTTCTTCATCATCTTCTGCATCTCGCGGAACTGATCGAGCAGCCGGTTCACGTCGCTGATCGGCCGGCCGGAACCCTTGGCGATTCGCGCGCGTCTCGAGCCGTTGATTACGCCGGGATTCTTCCGCTCCTCGGGCGTCATCGAGAGCACGATCGCCTCGACGTGCTTCATTCGGTTGGGATCCGCCTTCATCTGCTTGAGTGCCTTGGTGTTCACGCCCGGCAACATTTTCAGGATTCCCTCCAGCGGGCCCATCTTCTGGATCTGCCTCATGCTGTTGAGGAAATCGTTGAGGTCCATTCCCTCCTTGCGGACCTTTTTCTCCAGTCGCTTCGACTCGGCTTCGTCGAACGACGCCTGCGCCTTCTCTACCAGCGTGACGATGTCGCCCTGTTGCAGGATGCGCCCCGCCATTCTCTCGGGGTGGAACTCCTCGAGCGCGTCGGACTTCTCGCCGACCCCGATGTACTTGATCGGCTTCTTCGTCACGCCGTAGATCGAGAGCGCCGCCCCGCCTCTGGCGTCGCCGTCCATCTTGGTCAGCACGACGCCGGTGATGTCGAGCACCTTGTCGAAACCCTGGGCGATCTTGACGGCATCCTGTCCGGTCATCCCATCGGCGACGAGCAAAATCTCTGATGGCCGTAATGCGTCCTTGAGCCGCGAAAGCTCCTGCATCATCGCGTCGTCGATCTGGAGCCGGCCGGCGGTGTCTATGATCACGACCCGGTCGCGCTCGCGCAAAGCTTCCGCGACCCCCGCGCGCGCGATCTTCACCACGTCTGTCGTGCTGCGGTCCGTGTAGACCGGAATCGACAGCTCACGGCCCAGCGTCTCCAACTGGTCGATGGCCGCTGGCCTGTAGACATCCGCCGCCACCAGCCGCGTCGAGCGACCCTCCGCCTTCAGCTTTCTCGCGAGCT
>JBGPHO010000202.1:0-5055 GCA_041484425.1 Gemmatimonadaceae bacterium | reverse complement strand
TCCGCCTCGAGGACGGGCGCACCCGTAGCCATAACGCGGATCAGGGGATGGCGGGCCGTCAGCGCGCTCTTCGGAAAGGTCGCGACCTCCTTCAGCAGCTTCGATTTGGCGGGATCGACATGGGCCTCGCCTATCCGCTGGAAACTGTCATCCGCTTCGACGATATCGAGAGCGCAGTAGTCGGCAAGCGCGGGTACAGCCAGCCGCACGAGAGCGGCAAGCGTCGTCTGATAGTCGAATGAAGAGCTGAGCACGCGGCTCGCCTCCGCGAGCAATGATGCCCGCTTCTGCGAATTCTCCGCCTCCGCGCGCGCCGCCTGCTCCTGCGTGAGTGCGCGCTCCCGCTCATCCGCCTTGAGTCGCGACGTGATGTCGCGGAAGCTCCAGACACGGCCCACCGGCACGTCGTCGATACGCTGGGGCTGCGAGTACCGCTCAAAGGTGCGGCCGTCCTTGAGCTCCAGCACGTCGTAGCTGGCTTGTTCGGGATCGCGATACAGCTCGGTTACCTTGGCCATGAAGTCGTCGGGGTAGACGAGCTTGTCGAGCGCTGCGTTGATCGCCTTCTGATCGTCGCCGCACGCGAACACCTCGGCCGGAATCTCCCACATGTCGGCCATCTTCTGGTTGAAGCTCAGGATCTTCCCGTCCAGATCGACCACCAGAATTCCGTCGGCGGTCGATTCGAGCGTCGCGCGAAGCTGGGAAAGTGACCTGCTCGCCGCACTCTGCGCGTCGCGTCGCTCGGTGATGTCCTCGATGAACCCCACCAGGTACAACGGGTCACCGGTCGCGGAACGAACGATCGACACCGTGAGATTTACCCAGATGACGGCGCCATCCTTCCGGACGTAGCGCTTCTCAATCTTGTACTCTGGAAGCTCGCCCGACCGAATGCGTCGGATGAACTCGAGGCTCGCCGGGACATCGTCCGGATGCGTAAGGTCCTCGACCTTGAGCTTGAGGATTTCTTCGCGTGAATAGCCCGTGATCTCGCAGTAGCGTTGATTTACCGAGATCCACTCTTCATCGAGCGTCAGGTGCGTGATGCCGATCGCAGCCTGCTCGAACGTCGCAAGAAGCAGATGGCCCGGGCCGCCAAGGGGGACGGCATACTCCGCCGTCCAGCCGGGAACAGCGGAGGACGGCGCAAGAATCGTGGATTCTGGGCCAGACGTAGAGCGCTGCATGCAATCTCCATCCTGGTGATTGACACACACCTCGGGAGCGCGCAAAACGGGCGCGGCTCACGGGTCTAATTTCGCATCGCATACGTTTTAGGAGAAGAACGAGTTTCGTTACGTGCCCTCAGGCTCAATCCAGCTCGTCGAGGTTGCGCAACGGTGGGATTTTCCACGCGGTTACTCCGACTACACCGAGCGTTATGAGCCCGCCGAGGATCACGGAGCGAATGGTGCCCAGCAGCTTCGCCGCGACACCCGACTCGAACGATCCGATCTCATTCGACGAGCCGATGAAGATCTGGTTGACCGCGGAAACGCGCCCGAGCATTTGTGGCGGCGTGCGAACCGTCAGCAGTGTCGACCGGATCACGACGCTCACGTTGTCGACCATTCCGCTGATGAAGAGGAGCGCCAGCGAGACCCAGAACCACCTCGACAACGCGAACAGAATCCAGCATAGGCCGAAGGCGGCGACGCAGATGAAGAGTGTCCGTCCGGCCTTCCTCAGCTTACGGTGAACCAGCAGGAGCGAGATGACCACGGCACCGGCCGCCGGCGCGGCGCGGAGTATTCCGAGCCCCTGCGGGCCAACGCGAAGAGTCTCCGACGCGAAGATCGGAAGCAACGCCGGCGCCCCGCCGAACAGCACGGAAAAGAGATCGAGAAGCTGCGCGCCAAGCAGCTCGGGCTGGGTCAGCAGGAAGCGAATCCCCACAGTGAGATTCTCGCCAATGGTCAATTCCGTGACGACAGCCGGCGGCCGAGTGTACGCAATCTGCCCGAACAGAAACAGCGCGATCGTGCAGAGTACCGCTTCCACGATGTAGGCCAGCCGCGCGCCCGAAAACCCGTAAATCATCCCCCCGGCCGCGGGGCCAACGACCGCAGCGAACTGCCAGAGGGACGACCGCCAAGTGATCGCATTCGTGTAGGTCTCGCGTGGCACGATCTCGGCTCCGAGCGCGGTCCGGGCCGGCTGCAGAAAGCTTCTCGCGAGTCCGCTGACGAAAACCACGGCGTAGATCGGGAGTATCGTCTGGGCCAGGAGCGCCCGCCCGTGGACGGTCAGAACAAGGAGCGCCACCCCGCAGCCAAGCTGAACCGCGAGCGCGATGAGTGACAGCACCTTTCGGTCATGCCGGTCGGCGATGTGGCCGGCGTAGAGAGCCGCGCCAATGAAGGGCAGCGCTTCGGCCAGCCCCACCAGTCCGAGCGAAAGTGGATCTTTCGTGAGGGCGTACACCTGCCACGCCACGACCGTTGCCTGGATCTGCGTTCCCAGCGTGAGCGCCACCAGGCTGCCAACGTACCAGAGAAATCTGGGGTTGCGCAGCGATATGTACGGATCGTGTGGCTCTGCCATTCCTCGCGCTTGGGGACGGGACGCCGGATGATACCGAACCGCTACGAACTCGGCAATTATTCGGATGTGGCGGCCGGCGTGCACGCCTGTTCTATTTGTTATGGCGGGAAAATCAGCGCCCGAGGAGGTAATGGTGAGTACGGCAACCGCAGTGAAAGCGAGCGAGACAAAACCGGCGAAGTCGGAATTCCTTCCCTATTACGAGAGATACATCGCGCTTGTCCCGGACGGTGATGTGATCTCGACGCTCACGACCCAGCTGGCCGAGACGCAGTTGCTTCTTCGCGTTCTTCCGGCATCGGTCGCGACCTATCGGTACGCGCCCGACAAATGGAGCGTGAACGAAGTCGTCGGACACATGATCGACAGTGAGCGGATCTTCACGGGGCGCGCGCTCAGGTTTGCGCGGAACGATGCCACCCCGATTCCCGGCTTCGAGCAGGACGACTACGTTCGCAATGCGACGTTCGACGCCTATCCTCTCTCCGAGCTTGCTTCAGAGCTGGAGACGGTGCGTCAATCCACCATTTTTTTCTTCAAGCACCTGGACGAGGAGGCATGGACGCGGCGCGGGGTCGCGAACAACGCTGAAGTCTCGGTGAGGGCGCTCGCCTATATCATCGCGGGGCACGAGCTTCACCACCGCGAGATTCTCCGCACGAGGTACCTCTAGCGGGGCGTACGCGAAGGATCGATGCGCGTTGTGGCATCCCGGCGTTGCTCACTCGGCGCGAGGGAGCGCGAGCGTGAAGGTCGACCCCTCGCCGAGCTTGCTGACGACGGTGATGTCGCCGCCCATTCGCCGGGCCAGATCGCGCGAGATCGCGAGGCCGAGACCCACTCCCTGACGCTCCCCGACGGGATGCGTCGTGAGTTGCACAAACGGTTCGAAGATCGCGTCGACCTTTGATGCCGGCAAACCAATGCCGGTGTCGCGAACGTTCACGTACGCCGTTTCATCCGAGGCGGTGGCGCTCAGCGTGATTTCCGCGCCCTCGCCGGAAAACTTGATCGCGTTGCTCAGAAGATTCAGGAGGATCTGCTGAACCTTATCGCGATCGGCTCGGACGCTGGTAGTCGAGCCACCGTCGGGTCCCGTCAATGCCGCAACCTGGCACCTGAGACTCTTCCCCGTGAACAACGGCTCGACCATCGACGTAACGTCGGAAAGCAGCGGTGCGAGCGGAATCTCTTCGATGACATACTCGATCCGACCCATCTCGATGCGCACGAGGTTGAGCATGTCGTTGATCAGCGACAGCAGATGGCGCTGGCTGCGCTGCACTCTCTCCAGCGCCTTCCGCTGTGTGGGGGTGACCGGCCCGTGCACTCCCATCTCGACCAGTTGTACGTAGCCCGCGATCGCGTTCAGCGGCGTGCGAAGCTCGTGGCTCATGACAGCGAGGAACTCGCTCTTGGCACGGTTCGCGGCTTCGGCCTGCGCGCGCGCAGCCGTTTCGCGCTCGAGCAGGGTCTCGCGCTCGATGGCGGCTTCCCGGAGTCGGAGCTCGAGCTCCTTGCGAGTCTCCACTTCCGCTTCCAGCGCCTTCGCCCGCTGCTGTAGAATGCTTATCTCGAGCAGCCGGCCGTCGTCGCTGGCCTGGGTGTACCGCTCAGTGGGGATCACGTGCAGGTGCTGGCGGCAGATCGCCTCGAAACCCGGCGAATGCGCCTCCCTGGAAAAGTTGCCCATGCCGTAGGCGCAGAGGAGAGAAAACGAATGTGCTGTCGCGAGATCATTCCACAACTCTTCTACGCGGATAGCGCCTTCGATATTGCCGTCGCGCCAGAGGATATCGACCATCTCACCGTAAGCGCGCGTGACACTATGGCTGGTTCCGCACACGGCTCTCGACAGCACGTCCCCAATGACCTTCTTGAAGCGATGCGGGTCGGGAATCGAGTCGGACATGAAAGTGGAAAGCATCTCCTCTGCATCGAGCATCATGAGCTGACCGCTCGCTCTCGCGCGTTCCACGTCCAGTCCCTTGGCTTTGAGGCGAATGCTGAACGCGTCGCGGTGCTCCGGCGTCGCGATCACGAGCACCGGCTGGCCTGACCTCAGCCCACCGGCCAGATAGTCCGCCACCGCCGCGGCGAGGTATGTCTCGGTGTCGTAGAACTGAACTACATGTGTCGGGTCGGCTGCGGCATAGAGCTCAGCTTCAATCGTGCTCGCGGGAGTGTGGGCGTTTTCGACCAGGCGTAGCTGCGACTGTTTCATCGTTACCCTGCCAAAGAAAAAGCGATGGAACACCAGTGGGGTTCGATTTCAAGCCGAAACCCTCGCACTTATTTCGTGGCGCGTCCGACGGTCTCAACTGGCAACTGCGAACTGAACAAGGTCGATTCGCCTTTTGCTAGTTGGAGCTTGGGTCACACCTAGGGCAAGAAATTTGCCGCGGCGGCGTTACGCTACCAGCACCGCGCTCGATCGCCAGTTAATTCCGAGGAGGGCGTTCGCAACCGTGGGATCGAAGTGACTCCCGGCCCTGCGCTTGATCTCGG
>JBGPHO010000201.1:0-5061 GCA_041484425.1 Gemmatimonadaceae bacterium | reverse complement strand
TAGGCGCCGCGCCTGATGCTCGACCCACCGGGCACGATTCGAACGCCATCGGCCAGTGTCAACGGCCGTGGCGGATACGTGTCCTTGTCGAAGAAAGGGAGAAAGGCGTCGCCATCGGACGATCGGATCGACATGTCGATCATCTCGCCAACACGAAAGCCAAGGAGGAGTCCGCGCTTGACCCACAAGACGGCGCGCCACTCCCCGGACGACGGATCCTTTTCCGCCGCTCTGACGGTTCCCGCCTCGAGCGCGTCGAGCAGCCGTCTGACGACGGTGCGCACGTCGTCCGGGAGTTGCACACCAGCAGGTATGGATGCGAGCGCATCGACGCGCCTCTCGATTTCACGAATGTCAGGCACGGTCACGCCGTGAGTGCGCCTACAGATACGAGCGCGGCGCGCACCGTCGGCTCGAATTTCTCTGCAAGGGGGACGAGTGGCAGGCGAAGAACGTTTGCGATGCGGCCCATCATCGCCAGCGCGGATTTCACCGGAATCGGATTGGATTCTACGAAGGCGGCTGCCGTCCACTCAGCGAGCTGGTGGTGGATCGCGCGCGCGGCCGCAAAATCTCCCGCCGCGCAAAGCTCGGTCAGCTGAGCGACGAGTTGTGGCGTCGCGTTGGATGTCACGGAGATGACGCCGTCTCCACCATCCGCCATCACCTGAAGCGTCAGCGGGTCATCCCCGGAAAGCACCGAGAATCGCGCGGGACGGTGCCGGATTATCTCACCGATCTGCGCCAGATTTCCTGACGCCTCTTTCACCGCGAGAATGTTCTCGTGTTCGGCCAGCTCGAGCGTCGTGGCAGCTTCGATGTTGCTGGCGGTGCGGCCCGGCACGTTGTACACGACAATCGGGATTCGAACCGCATCGGCAATCGCCCGAAAGTGAGCGACGATTCCACGCTGCGGCGGCTTGTTGTACATGGGCGAGGCATGGAGCAGCTGCGTCGCGCCGGCCGACTCCATCTCGAGCGACAGCGCAATCGCCTTCTTCGTGTCGTTCGATGCAGCCCCGGCGACGACGGGAACACGCCCAGCCGTCTGTTCGACCGTTATCTCGACCACGCGGCGATGCTCGGCCGTCGTCATGGTCGCGGCTTCGCCCGTCGATCCGCAGGGAACTACGAAGTGAACGCCGCTCGTGATCTGCCAGTCGACAAAAGCTCGCAGCGATCGCTCGTCGATCTCGCCGGACTTGGTGAAGGGCGTGACGAGCGCTGTTCCACAGCCGCTCAGGCGCTGCGATTTCATTTGTTAAATGTACGCGGCTCTCGCCGCGGAGAGCGAGTGTCGCCTAACCTCGCCGCTGCTTCACGAACACAACGTTGGGCGCTCCAACTCCCTTCAGGAAGATTTCCGCCGTCCATCCAACTTCGGCGATCAGGGAATCCGATTTCATCAGGAGCTTGTGCAGGTCCCGAGATCCACTTTCCCGACCTTCACCTGAGCCTATGAGCACGTGGTCGCCGGCAACCGTATAGGTCCCCGCGCTCGTCTCAGTAGCGTCCCTCTGCCCGTCGAGGGTCTTGTCCAGCGTGAGTGTGTAGCGGTTGTCCGCGGTGAGATCGAGGCGCGCCGCGAAATCCCAGGACTTCTTGAAGGTCGATCCACTGCCCGCGTAGACGTAGGATCCCGGCAGGCTAGCCGGAACGGGATCCGATTCAGCCCTGCCTCGGCAGCCGACGGCAACGAGGGCAGCACCAACGGCGATCGAGAGAAGAAACAGAGGTCGTGACATGTTACTCCTGCCAGGTCGTGACATGCTGCTCCCTACGAGGTCGCGGGTCGGAGGTTTCACGCCAGGCGGCATCGCTGTTTCTATCTGCGCGCGGGGAGCTCGAGCACATCGCGCATCGTAAAGACACCCTGCTTCCCGATGAGCCAGTTTGCCGCTTTTAACGCGCCCTCGGCGAACACGCGTCGGTCCCGTGCGATGTGCGTGAAGGTGAGCTGCTCGAACGCTCCGTCGAACATCAGTTCGTGTGTGCCGGGCACGGATCCCGTTCTCACGCTTGTGATCGGAATCGGTCGCCCCAAAGGGTCGCTTGCCGCCTTGGCGATCGCGATCGCCGTGCCCGACGGAGCGTCTTTTTTCCCGGCGTGGTGCGATTCGACGATGTGCGCATCGAAGCCCTCCAGCGTTCGCATCATGGTGCCGGCGTAGCGGGCAAGCTCGATCAGCACGTTCACTCCGAGCGAAAAATTCGGAGACCAGAGGAGCGACGTCCCCGTCTCTTTCGCGACATGCGTCACTTCCGGCAGCGAGTCGTACCAGCCGGTAGTGCCGGCGACGACCGGCACACCGGCGTGAAGGCACGCCGTGATGTTTCCCGCCGCCGCGTCCGGTTGCGTGAACTCCAGCGCCACCTCCGGCTCACCGAGCGAGAGCGCGGTGATTCCTTTCCCGCCGTCGCTTTCGCGCACGCCGACCACCGCCGTGACCTTCCAGCCCCTCTCGACGGCCAGCTGCCTGATTGTCTGGCCCATTTTGCCGTCACCGATGATCGCAACCCTGCGCCCGCTCATTTGCCCGCTCGCGAGAAGAACGCGGCGTGCAGCCGCTCCATCACCGGATTCAGCTGATCTCCGTCCACGATCATCGTGAGGTTTATTCCCGTCGCGCTGAGTGACATCATGTGCACCTTGATTCCGTCGAGGGCGCTGATGGCGCGCCCCATCGCCGCGCTATCCTCGCTGATCCCGGCGCCCACCACTGCGACGATCGCGTGGTCGCGCTCGACCGAGACGTCGCCCAGCTGGGAAAGCTCGACTACGAGCGACTCGAGTCCTGACGGCTCGTCGATGGTCACCGATACGGAGACCTCAGACGTCGCAACGACGTCAATCGAGATGCCGTTCCTCTCGAATATCTCGAACACGCGCCTGAGAAATCCTCGCGCGAACAGCATCTTGGCCGCAGTGACCTTCACGACCGTGATGCCCCCCTTGCCGGCGATCGCGCTGACTGCACGCCGAGGCGCGTCGAACGTGATCCGCGTCCCCTTGCCCTTTGGATTGCGCGAATTGTAAATGTAGACGGGAATACCGAGGCGCACAGCGGGCGCGATCGTATTCGGATGCAGCACCTTCGCGCCGAACGACGCGAGCTCCGACGCCTCGTCGAAGCGAATCTGCTCGATCAGCTTGGATCCTTTGACGACCCGCGGGTCCGCGGTCAGCATCCCATCGACGTCTGTCCAGATCTCGATCGCGTCGGCGTGGAGTGCCGCGCCGAGGAGTGACGCACTGTAGTCGGATCCGCCGCGCCCCAATGTCGTCGTAATTCCCCGAGTCGTGCGCCCGATGAAGCCGCCCATTACCGGTACTTTCCCTTCCTGAATCAACGGCTGCACCAGCTCGCGAGCGGCTTCTGCGATCGCATCGGTTTGCGGCTCCGCCGACATGAAGTTGTCGTCGGTTACGAAGATGTCGCGCGCATCCATGTGAACCGCTGGAATGCCCCGCAGCTTGAAGAATTCCGCGACGAGATGTGACGACAGCTGCTCTCCGAACGCCGCGATCGCGTCGAAGCTGCGCGGAGTCGCGTGACCGAGCACCGAAAGCGCCTCGGCCAGACTCGCCAGCTCGTCGAAGCTCGCGCTCATCTCCGCCGCCACTTCGGACGCTTCGCCGGAGGTGCCAAGGAGTTTCTCGCACTGCTGAAAGTGGCGATCGCGAAGCGTCTCGACCCCGCGCAGCGCGCCGATGAGGTGGCCCTTCGCCGACTGCTCCCCGATCGCGAGCAGCGAATTCGTCGCTCCGCCGAGAGCCGACACGACGACCGCCGGCTGTCGATCGAGGCGGCCTCTGACGATTTCGGCGGCGCGCTCGATCGACTCCGCATCGCCGACCGACGTCCCGCCAAACTTTACGACGATCACGCGGAGTCGAGAGCGCCGTTGGAGGCGAGCAGCTCGGCGTTCAGCACGGACCCGCCCGCCGCTCCGCGAACCGTATTGTGTCCGAGGGCGACCAAGCGCAGATCGAGCACAGCGTCGCGCCGCACGCGCCCGACTGTCACCGTCATTCCCGCACCCGCGTTGACATCGCGCTTCGGTTGCGGGCGATCCGGGGCGTCCGTGACGACAAGCGGGTGCTCAGGCCGCGTAGGAAGGCCGCGGGTCGCCGGCAATCCCTGCCACGACCGCATCGTCTCGATCGCGGATTCGGGTGTCGGTTTCTCCTCGAAACCGATCGTCATGCAAATCGTGTGTCCGTGTTCCACCGGGACGCGGTTCGTGTGCGCGCTCACCTTGAACGTCGCGCTGGTCACCTCGCCATCCCCATACGTGCCGAGCAGCTTCAGCATCTCGCGCTCGAGCTTGGACTCTTCGTCGGCGATATATGGAATCACGTTGCCGAGTATGTCCAGCGATGGCACGCCGGGATAGCCGGCGCCCGACACCGCCTGCATCGTCGAGAGAAAGAGCTGCCGAATTCCGAACTTTTGATGCAGTGGAGCCAGCGCCACCGCAGCGACGGTCGCCGAACAGTTCGCGTTCGTAACGATGGCGCCGCTCCAGCCACGGCGTTGCCGCTGGCACTCGATGAGCGCGAGGTGATCACCGTTCACTTCAGGAATCACGAGCGGCACGTCGGGCTCCATCCGGAAATTCTTGGCGTTGCTGAGCACGAACTTTCCCGCCTTGGCGAACGCCATCTCCACCTCGCCCGCCACCGCGGCGTCGAGCGCCGAAAACACGATCGGCGCGCTCACAACTCCGGGATCACACGCAATCACGCGCCGATTCTGGAGCGCCTGCGGCGGAGGCGGACCTTCAAGCCACCGCGTCGCCTCGCCGTATTTTTTCCCCGCGGACCGCTCCGACGCCGCCAGCTCGGCGATCTCGAACCACGGGTGGTCGGCGAGCAGCCGCACGAACATCTGCCCCACCGCGCCGGTGGCGCCGAGGACTGCCACCGGCCACTTGCGCTTGCGTTTTCCTGGAATCGGCGGAGTCGTCATCTGGCGAGAAGTGTTTTGGCGAGTTTTTCGTACGTGCCGACGCTGGCCCTCAGCGCTTCGACATCGATGTACTCGTCGGGAGTGTGCG
>JBGPHO010000200.1:0-5070 GCA_041484425.1 Gemmatimonadaceae bacterium | reverse complement strand
GAATTAAGCCTCCGGCTGCTCCGATTATGAGGTCGTGCGCCGGCATCGGGCCGCCACCGTCCCGCTTGAACACTCGGCCCAAGCGCGGACCGAGCGCGATTGCCCCAGCCAGTGAGATCGCCCCCCCAATCGTGTGCACCACCGTGGACCCGGCGAAATCATGGAACGCGATGGGCCCCATTGTCGCGAGCCATCCGTCCGGACCCCACGCCCAGTGTCCGATGATCGGGTAGATGAACCCGGTCACGCCGACACTGTAGAGGAGATCGCCGACGAAGCCGCAGCGGCCGATCATCGCGCCGGACGTGATGGTGGAGCACGTGTCGGCGAAGGCGAACTGGAAAACCCAGAACGCGAGGAGAGCAACGCCAGTCGTGCCATATGTCGCCGCCAGACCCTGAAGGGCAAAGCCATGCAGGCCGATGAACCCGTTTCCGGGCTCGAACATGAAGGCGAAGCCCCAGAGCCAGAACGTGACGCCGCAGATGCAGGTGTCGGCGATACCCTCGACGAGGATGTTGACCGACTCACGCGAGCGCGCGAACCCGGCCTCGAGCAATACGAAGCCGACCTGCATGCCGAACACGAGGAACGCGGCGACGAGCGTCCACACGGTGTTGATCGCGTTTACCGTCGCCATGGGATCGAGAGCGGGAGCCGGTGTTGCGGCCTGGGCTCCGAGCATTGCGGGCAGGAACCACCGCGTCATAAGCGTCAGCACGATGGCCAGTCCGATTGCCTTTCCGAGGAAAAGCAGCCCGACGTGGCGCCGAATCAGGGGGTCCTGCCAGTTCGTGCGCAATCGTGCGCCGACAGTTTGCAACGTGCTCATAACGCCTCCTCCTCCATGCAAAGGGATCGATTCAGAACTCGGGGCGAGTTCGTGATTTGGGTTTCCGGTCAGCTTCCTAGATTTTCACGGCGAGCTGCAGCGAGTGCTTCTGGACTTCGTCGACTGTCACGGGCGTCAGCGCGGCGTTGTCCCGCTCTCCGGTCCGAATGCGGACGACACGATCGAGCGGTTGGACGAAGATCTTTCCGTCGCCCACCATGCCTGTGCGCGCAGCGCCGACGATCGCATTTATGGTCGCCTCGACAAACGGCTCCGAGCAGGCCATCTCGATCTTGACCTTCTCGTGAAATTGCAGGAGGAGCTTCGTTCCTCTCCTCACCGTCACCGTGTCGCGCTCCCCACCGTGACCGCTGGCGCGCGTGATGGTGATTCCCGTGACGCCGGCGCGGAACAGTGCTTCCTTGACGGCGGGGAGGCGATCGGGACGGATAACACAGCTGATGAGTTTCATTGGACTCCCCGAGTCAGGTGTCGTAGTAAAGAAAGAACTCGTACGGATGCGGCCGCAGATTTACGGCCGGCAGATCCTTTGTCCGCTTCATGTCCACCCACGTCTCGATCACGTCGGGGGTGAACACATCCCCCTCGAGCAGGAATGCGTTGTCATTCTCCAGCGCGGTCAGTACTTCGGCGAGCGAGCCCGGAGTGTTCTTGATGCCGAGGCGGGCCGGACCCTCGAGCTCGTAGAGGTCCGCGTCGATTGGCGCCGGCGGCTCGATCTTGTTACGAATCCCATCGAGTCCCGCCATCAGCAGCGCCGAGAACGCGAGGTATGGGTTGCACGAGGGATCGGGCGCACGGAACTCGATGCGCTTCGACTTCGGGCTCGACGAGTACATCGGGATGCGACAGATCGCCGACCGGTTGCGCTGCGAGTAGATCAGATTGATCGGCGCCTCGAAGCCGGGCACCAGCCGCCGGTAACTGTTCGTCGTCGGCGCGCAGAGCGCGAGCAGAGCGGGAGCATGCGCGAGGAGCCCGCCGATGTACCAGCGCGCGCTGTCGGAGATGAGCGCGTATCCCTTCTCATCGTAGAACAGGTTGGTGTCGCGCGTCCAGAGCGACTGATGCACGTGCATTCCCGAGCCGTTGTCGCCGAACAGCGGCTTGGGCATGAACGTGGCTGTGTAGCCCAGGTTGTGGCAGATGTTCTTGACGATGTACTTGTAGGTCAGCAGACGGTCGGCCGTCTGCACCAGGGTGCCGAAGCGGAAGTCGATCTCAGCCTGTCCCGCCGTGCCGACCTCGTGGTGCTGCACCTCGACCGGCACGCCCGCCTCGATCAACGCCAGCATGATCTTCGAGCGCACATCCTGGAGCCGGTCGATCGGCGGCACGGGGAAGTAGCCCTCTTTGTGCCGGGGACGGTGTCCCATATTCGGCGCGCCGTTCGCGCCCGAGTTCCAGATTCCCTCCTCTGAATCGATGTGGTAGTAGCCCTCGTGCGCGTTCTGGTCGAAGCGCACCGAGTTGAAGATGAAGAACTCGGCCTCCGGCCCCCAGTACGACGTGGTCGCGATCCCGCTCATCCTGAGAAACTCCTCCGCTTTGAAGGCGATGAAGCGCGGGTCGCGCGAGTACGGCTCGCGCGTGATGGGGTCGTAGATGTCGCAGATCAACGAGAGGGTGGGCACGCCGAGAGCGGGATCGACGAAAGCGGTTGCCGGGTCAGGCATGAGGAGCATGTCGCTCTCGTTGATCGCCTGAAAGCCGCGGATCGACGAGCCATCGAAGCCAAGTCCTTCCTTGAAGACGTCCTCGTCGAAGGTCGCCGCCGGGAGAGAGAAGTGCTGCCACTGCCCTGGAAGGTCGGTGAACTTTACGTCCACAACCTGGACGCCCTTTTCCTTGATCAACGACAGGACGCTGTTTACGGAATCGGCCTGGCTGTTCGCTCCGATGCTCCGAGTCACTTTTGCCGCTTTGCTCATGGTCGTCATGGCGTCTCCTTGCACTGGCGTGATGGTGGTCCCGCGTCAAAAACAAAAAACCCTCGCGTTCATCGATCGAAACGCGAGGGTATTGGAAATGAGCTGTGGTTCTAGCTCTAGGCTGCTCTACCCGAAACGTTCGATCACGTCCCACAGGTTCTGTGGGAGCGGTCGGTTGTTTCCCGGATTCACGAACGAGGCGCAGCGAGCTGAAAGCGACATGACGGTGCTAGTGGTTGCGGATGACACGATCAATTCCGGACGCGAGCAAGGATATTGTCCAATTATCCAGTTGTCAAGGCAATAATGCAAAATGAGCAAGAAAGTCATGACAATCCGCAAAATCGCCCCACGATTTCTGTCAAACCGATAACAAACGTGCAAAACGCGCACACATGGGAACTCATCAGTAAACATGGTTTGTAGGGTGACTGGCGTAACAACTACGCTGCTACCCGCTGCCCGCTAAACGCCGCGTGCTACGCGCTTCACTGCGTCGGGACCGCCCTCGGTTGATTCATGGCATAGGCAACCACACGCGATTTCAAATCCCTGAACGCCACCCAAATCGGTCCCGTCGTAGGCAGCGGTTAGCGTGCAGCGTTGAGCGGGCAGCGGGCAGCAGTGTCTTTCTGTCGATCAGCGAAGATGCGTGACCCGCACTTGACAGACTCGTCAAAGGGGAGTTATGCTGCGGCCAGGATCGATTTTCACATTCGCGCCAACGACATCAATAAGAACGTGATCCGCAACAGCCAGCTCCTTCTCAGCCTTATTCTGTCCCTCCTCCTTATTGGGGTAGGGCTTATCGGCTATGGGAAGAGAACTGGTCTAGCAACTACGTAAAGCAGACTTCACGCCTCTTCCCGCAAACGGGAGAGGCGCTCGGTGGCATTGAAGGGCCTCTCCCGCACGACGGGAAGAGGCCCTTCGCTTTTTTTATGTCCTTCATGCCTCCGACGCCAACAAAAAAACCGTAATGCGCTCCGACACCATCAAGAAGGGATTCGAGCGCGCGCCGCACCGCAGTCTGCTGCGCGCCACCGGTCAGATCCGTGACCGCGGTGACTTCGACAAGCCGTTCGTCGCGGTGTGCAACTCGTACGTGGACATCATTCCCGGCCACGTGCACCTCCAGGAGTTCGGCAGGGTGGTGAAGGACGCGGTGCGCGCCGCCGGCGGAATCCCGTTCGAGTTCAACACCATCGGCGTCGACGATGGCATCGCGATGGGACACGAGGGAATGCGGTTCTCGCTCCCCTCGCGCGAGCTGATCGCCGACTCGGTGGAGACGATGGTGCAGGCCCACTGCTTCGACGCGATGGTGTGCATCCCCAACTGCGACAAGATCGTGCCGGGGATGCTGATGGGCGCCGCGCGCGCGAACATCCCCACGATCTTCGTCTCCGGCGGACCGATGGCGGCCGGCGTCGACCGCGGGGGCCAGAAGGTCGATCTGATCTCCGTATTCGAGGCCGTCGGCGCGCGCGCGTCGGGCGCGATCGACGATGCACGTCTCGAGGAGCTGGAGATCGCCGGCTGCCCAACCTGCGGAAGCTGTAGCGGCATGTTCACCGCCAACTCGATGAACTGTCTCTGCGAAGCGCTCGGCATCGCGCTGCCAGGCAACGGGACAATTCTCGCTGTGTCCCCAAAGCGGCACGAGCTCGCCCGAGCTGCCGCGCGGCAACTGCTCCAGCTTCTCGATCGCGGCATCCGCTTCCGCGACATCGTCACCGCCGACGCCATCGACAACGCAGTTGCACTCGACGTTGCGATGGGCGGTTCCACCAATACTCTACTTCATGTGATTGCCGTCGCGCACGAGGCGGGGATCGAATATCCACTGGCGCGGTTCAATGACGTCGCCGAGCGCGTGCCGCATCTCGCCAAGGTATCGCCGGCGTGGGACGGGAACCGGCAATGGCACATCCAGGATGTCGACGCCGCCGGCGGCGTTCCCGCGCTGCTCAAGGAGCTGTCGCAGAAGCCGGGAACACTTTTTCTCGACGCGCTCACCGTTACCGGCAGGACGGTCGCGGAGAATATCGAGGGCGTCCGGAATCTCAATCAGGAGTGTATCCGCCCGATCGCGGAGCCGCATTCCGCGCGCGGCTCGCTCTGCGTTCTCTTCGGCAATCTCGCGCCCGATGGCGCGGTGATAAAAATCGGCGCCGTCGAGCACCACGAGCTCACCTTTCGCGGTCCGGCACGCGTCTTCGAGGATGAAGAGTCAGCGATCGCGGCGGTGCGCCTCAACAGCATCCGCTCTGGCGAAGTCGTGGT
>JBGPHO010000199.1:0-5133 GCA_041484425.1 Gemmatimonadaceae bacterium | reverse complement strand
TCAAGAGCCACCATCTCGAGCTGCTGCACTGTCACTACGCGATTCCGCACGCCACGAGCGCCTGGATCGCGCGCGAGATGCTCCGCGAGGCGGGCGAAGATGTCCACGTGATCACCACATTGCACGGAACGGACATCACGATCGTCGGGCAGGATCCTTCGTTCTATCCGATAACCAAGTTCTCGATCGAGAAGTCGGATCGCATCACGGCGGTCTCCCAGTATCTGAAAGAGGAGACGTGCCGCGCATTTGGCTGCGAGGGTCCCGACATCGACGTGATCCACAACTTCATCGACCCCGACGTCTACAATCGCGAAAAGTATCCGGCCCTCCTGAAGAAGCAGGTCGGTCACTCAAAACCAATTTTCATGCACGTCTCCAACTTCCGCACCGTCAAGCGCGTGCGAGACGTTGTCCGCGTTTTCGCCGAGGCGAATCGCGAGCTTTCAAGCGTCCTGGTGATGATCGGCGATGGACCCGACAGGCCCGCCGCCGAGGAAGAGGCACGCATTCTCGGTGTCGCGGACTCCGTTTCGTTTCTGGGGAAGCTCGACCAAATCGCGCCACTCCTCGCGGCCGCGGATCTCTTTCTGCTGCCCAGCCAGAGCGAGTCTTTCGGCTTGAGCGCGCTCGAAGCGCTCGCATCCGGAGTGCCGGTGATCGGGACCAACGCAGGGGGCCTTCCGGAAGTCGTCCGGGACGGAGAGACCGGTGTTCTCTGCGGCGTCGGCGACATTCCAGGCATGGCCGCCGCATCGCTCGAAATCCTCCAGAATCCGAAGCGCTGGTCCGAAATGAGCGTGTTGGCGGCCGCCGACTCCCGCGAGAGATTTTCTCGTGACGCCATTGTCAGCAAGTACGAATCACTCTATCGCACGTCCCTCCTCGCCAACACAACATGACTCCTCTTCAGGCGATCTTTCTCGGAATCATTCAGGGACTCTCCGAGTTCCTTCCCATCAGCAGCTCGGCGCACCTCACTCTGGCTCCCTGGCTGTTCGGCTGGGAGGATCCAGGGCTGGCGTTCGACGTCGCGCTCCATTTCGGGACGCTGCTGGCCGTTCTGTGGTATTTCCGGCTGGAGTGGCTCACCCTGATCAAGGCCGCATTCGGCATTGTCACGACCGGGCGAGTCGAGACTCCCGAAAAACGCAAAGTGATTTACCTCATCATCGCCACGATTCCGGGGGCCATTGGCGGGTTCATGCTTCAGTCGAGAGCCGAGTCCGCGTTTCGAAGTCCGCAGCTCATCGCGATCGCGCTGATCGTGATGGGAATTGTCCTCTGGGCGGTCGACAGGGCCGTCGACCAGCGCCGCATACTCGGCGAGATGCGCTGGGTGGACGCGCTTCTGATCGGACTATCCCAGGTGATAGCATTGATCCCCGGCGTCTCGAGGTCGGGCTCGACCATCACGACCGCGCGCGGCTTGCGCTTCGATCGCGAAAGCGCGGCGGAATTCAGTTTTCTCATGAGCATGCCAATCATCGCGGCAGCGGTCGTGCTCGAAGGGCCAAAAGCATTGCAGCAGGGTGGACTGACGAACGAGCTGATGTCGGGCGTCGTCGCATCTGCGATCAGCGGCTGGCTCGCTATCTCGATTCTCATGCGGTTCGTAAGCAGGCACAGCTACCGCATCTTCTCTATTTATCGCGTCCTGCTTGGTATCGCAGTTCTGGCGGTGATCCACGCGCGTGGATAGCGAGGTACGGTTCGATGGCGCCACGCACGAAGCGATTGAGCGGATGCTCGAGCTGCCGCGGGTGGAACTCCTTGAGTCGACGACATCCACTCTCGACGTCGCGCATCGCCTCGCGGCTCGAGGCGCGCCTGCCGGCACGCTCGTGATCGCCAACGAGCAGACCGCGGGGAGAGGAAGGGGCGGGAAGAGCTGGCAGTCCTCGCCGGGCGCCGGTCTCTGGCTGAGTCTGATCGAGCGCCCGTCCGACACCTCGGGTCTCGGAGTACTCTCCTTGCGCGTCGGCCTCGCGGCCGCCGAGGCCCTCGACCGGTTTGCGCCGGAGCCTATCCGTCTCAAATGGCCGAACGACCTGTACGTTGATCAGGGAAAGCTCGGGGGCATTCTGGTGGAAGCGCGATGGCGCGAGCAGGCGATCGAGTGGGTGGCGATCGGGTTGGGAGTGAATGTGGAAACACCAACGAACGTCGAGACTGCCGCCGGGCTCGAGCCGGGAACGGAGCGGCTCGATGTCCTCGGCGAGCTTGTCCCGGCGGTTCTGGCGGCAGCGCGCGCGACAGGGCCGCTCGAGCCCGATGAAATGGAGGAGTTCGACGCACGCGATCTCGCTCGCGGGCGAAAATGCGTCGAGCCGGCGGTCGGTCGCGTGGCCGGAATCACGGCGACGGGCGAGCTGCTCGTGGCGCTGGCAGACGCCATTGTTCCGTTTCGCTCCGGCTCCCTCGTGCTCGAGGACTGGCCATGATCGTCGTCTTCGACGTTGGTAATTCCGAGATCACAATCGGCACCTTCGACGGCGAGGAGCTCGTCTCCCATTGGAGGCTCACCACCGCCGCGCCCAGGACGGCGGACGAACTGGCGCTGCTCATTCGGTCGATCATTGGGACGGAGATAGCATCGCCAGGAGGGGCAGAAGGTTCGGCCATCTGCTCGGTCGTGCCCGCCATCACGCCGATGCTCGCCGAGGCGTGTGAAATGTGCTTTGGCAAGAAGCCGATCATGATTGATGCCCGGGCGAAGCTTCCGATCAAGCTCGACGTGGAGGAGCCCTTCACGGTGGGCGCCGATCGGATCGCAAACACACTGGCCGCCAGTCGAATCCATAAGCGAGACGCAATTGTCGTGGACCTTGGTACCGCCACGACCTACGACTGCATCACAGCGGATGGAACATTCCTCGGGGGCGTCATTCAGCCCGGGATCATGATCTCGGCCGACACGTTGTTCCGGCGTACGGCGCAGCTCCCGGCCACCGACATCGTCCCGCCAAAGAAGGTGATAGCGCGCCGGACGGACGAGTGCATCCGGGCCGGGGTCCTCTACGGTGCAGTGGACTCCATCGATGGGATAGTCAGGCGGATCAAGAAGGAGTGGCCGGGAAAGAAGCCCCCCATTGTGATAGCGACGGGGGGGATGGCGGAGACGATCCGGCCGCATTCGAGCGAGCTCGAGCTGGTTGACCCCTTCCTTACCCTGAAAGGCATCCGACTCGGCTACGACCTGCTAACCTGACGGTCGGGAAACACCCGGGCTGCAGGTCGGGCGTTTCCGGGTTGACTGACCCCTCCCAGACCCATTAAGTTGAGGCTCTTAGCACTCACCACGGTCGAGTGCTAACAGTAGAGCTTTCACCATCCGCCACTTTTTTCCAGCAGAAGGACAGTTAACTATGGCCACAAAAACACTAACCAGCACGAAGGTCGCTCCCCTCGCAGATCGCGTCGTCGTCAAGGCGCTTGAGGACACGGAGCAAATGCGCGGCGGGCTCTTCATTCCCGACACCGCCAAGGAAAAGCCGCAGCAGGGTGAGATCATCGCGGTCGGTCCCGGACGCTATGAGAAGAACGTCCGCGTCCCGATGGAAGTCAAAGTCGGAGACAAGGTTCTCTACGGCAAGTACAGCGGCACCGAAGTCACGATCGATACCGAACAGTATCTGATCCTTCGCGAGTCAGATGTGCTCGCGGTTGTGAACTAAACCAGACACCAAGAGAGCGAATCATATGGCAGCCAAGGAACTACACTTCAACACCGAAGCACGCGCTGCTCTCAAGCGCGGCGTCGATCAGCTCGCGGAGGCGGTCAAGGTCACTCTTGGCCCGAAGGGGCGGAACGTCGTCATCGACAAGAAGTTCGGTGCGCCGACCGTCACCAAGGATGGAGTGACCGTCGCCAAGGAAATCGAGCTCTCGGATGCGCTCGAGAACATGGGCGCCCAGATGGTGAAGGAAGTCGCGACCAAGACCAGCGACCTCGCCGGAGACGGTACCACTACGGCGACAGTATTGGCCCAGGCGATTTTCCGCGAAGGCCTCAAGAACGTCACCGCCGGCGTCAACCCGATGGCCCTGAAGCGCGGCATCGATGCCGCCGTCACCGCGGTCGTCGAGGAGCTCAAGAAGATGAGCGTCCCGACCAAAGGCAAGAAGGAAATAGCACAAGTCGGTTCAATATCTGCAAACAACGACAAGGAGATCGGTGACCTGATCGCCGAAGCGATGGAGAAGGTCGGCAAGGACGGCGTCATAACCGTCGAAGAGGCAAAGGGTCTCGAGACGACTCTGGAGACGGTCGAAGGAATGCAGTTCGACCGCGGTTACCTCTCACCGTACTTCGTCACCGATCCGGAGAAGATGGAATCGGTGCTCGAGGACGCGCTGATTCTCATTCACGACAAGAAAATCTCATCCATGAAGGATCTTCTTCCGATTCTCGAGAAGGTCGCGCAGATGGGCAAGCCGTTGCTCATCATCGCCGAGGACATCGAGGGTGAGGCGCTGGCGACTCTGGTCGTCAACAAGCTCCGTGGGACGCTCCGCGTTGCCGCGGTCAAGGCTCCGGGTTTCGGTGATCGCCGCAAGGCAATGCTCGAGGACGTCGCAGTCCTGACGGGCGGCCAGGTGATCTCCGAGGAAGTCGGATTCAAGCTCGAGAACGCCGTCGTGACTGATCTTGGTCGCGCCAAGCGTATCGTCGTCGACAAGGAGACCACGACGCTGATCGACGGTCAGGGCGACGAGGAAAAGATCAAGGGTCGCATCAAGGAGATCAAAGCGGCGGTCGAGAAGACGACTTCCGATTATGATCGCGAGAAGCTCCAGGAGCGTCTGGCCAAGCTTGCAGGTGGCGTGGCGGTTATCAATGTCGGCGCCGCGACCGAGAGCGAGATGAAGGAGAAGAAGGCGAGAGTCGAAGACGCCCTTCATGCCACACGTGCAGCAGTTGAAGAGGGAATCGTCCCTGGCGGCGGCGTAGCGTTCATTCGCGCGCAGAAGGCGCTCAAGACTCTTAAGCTCGCGGAAAGCGACGAGCAAATCGGTGTCGACATCATCCGTCGCGCCATCGAGGAGCCGATGCGCATCATCGTCCAGAACGCCGGTGGCGAGGGCTCGATCGTGGTCGAGAAGGTTCGCCAGTCGAAGGACAGCAACTAC
>JBGPHO010000198.1:0-5138 GCA_041484425.1 Gemmatimonadaceae bacterium | reverse complement strand
GTATTTGCGGGCGAGTGCGAGAGACATTGCGAGGCGGGAGTACCCCAGGTCTTACGGAGCAACGTTAGACACCGCATGCCGCTGCTACCTTCGGGGTCCTGACGGAGTTAGCGGGCTTACGCCCTCCGGGACCTGGGGCACTCCTAATATAGCTTCGCGGCTCAAGACTCGGGAGCTAACTGGCTTCCAAAAAACAACTAAAAACAACTTATGAGTACCGGCCAGGGGCCGCGGGCGTGTCGGCTATTGGCACGAGCTCCAACCCGCGCGAAAAACGATACAGCATTGAATGAATCGGTAAATCGAACTGTCGGTTTCCAATCCTGACGCGAACCCGCAGAGAACCGTTCGCCACTACAGCCCGTGGCCCACGGCCGACACGCCCACGGCCCCCGGCCGGTAGTCATAAGTTCGTAGTTCTCATCAGTTCGTGTTCCCCCGAAAAGGAAAGGCCCCGCCATCGCTGACGGGGCCTTTTGATCGGATTCACCGGGGGCGCGCGCGCCCAGTAGGTGAGTTACTTCTTCTTCTTTACCGTTACCGTAGGCGTCTTGATCTTCGTCGAATCCATTACGACCTTCGGGACCGCGACCGTGGTGGTCTGCGTGCCAACGTCGACTGTCGGTGTGTGAATCGTGTCCGTCTGCGTTCCGACGACCGGCTTCTCCACCTGGTACTCTCCCTCTCCCGTCTTCTTGCAAGCCGAGATTGATACAACGGCCAGCATGGCCGCAACTACTGCTAACTTGCGCACGAGTCGCCCTCCCCCACCAAAAAGTGTGTTCGCCGGAAGACCCGGCAACATCGCGAAAATACTCAATCCTCAAAAGCCTCGCGCTGCTTCTTCCGCACGCGACGAAGCTCGTAGACCTGTGCCACCTCGCCGCCAATGATGAAGATGAAGGAGGCGTAATAGACCCAGACTACGGTCAATACCAATGCAGCGACCGTGCCGCTATAGAAGGAGCCGGGGTTAAAGGAGCGCACATAGGCCGAAAAAGCCCGTTTTGCCACCTCCAGCAGGACGCCCGTGAACAGCGCGGCGATGAGAGCGGTCTTCCAGCGGATTTTGCGATGGGGCAGAAACTTGTACAGCGAGAAGAACATCGTCGCTATGAACGAGAAGGCCAGCAGCTGGCCGAGGTTGTACTCGAGCTGGCCCATCAGCTCCTTCCGAATGCCAAGATCGGCCAGAACCAGCACCCCGCGCGTCGTGGCGATCGCGAGATACGCGCTGAGCGCCGTGTAGGCGACGAGGAGGAGGCTCGAGACGAGCGTCATCTCGATGTCGAAGATCTTGCCCGCGATTATGCCGCGATCGGTGTCGATGTCGAAGATCGCCGCCAGCACCGTACGCAGAGATCCGAACAGGCGCGTCGAAAACCACACGAAGCCAATGGCGCTGTACACGCCGAGGGAGCCGCGCCGCTTGATCACTTCATTCAGGATGCCCGCCGCCGGCCCCGAGTCTCCTGGTGGATGCGGGGGAAGAAACTTGTCGACGATCGTGAGCACTTCCGCCGACGTCGTGTCGGGCGACTGATTGAGCAGGTAAACGAGCGCTGTCGCGAGCAGCAGGAAGAACGGGACAGCGGCGAGGAGGATGTTGAACGCAATTCCACCCGCCAGAAAAAACACGTTGTCCTCGCCGCTGTTGTCCCAGACTCGCTTCGCGTAGTCTCGAAGCAGCCAACCGAGCCGGGCCGGGAGCCCGCGCTCAGGCACTAGCTGTCTTTGTACGCCGCTTTGCTTTCGGCGATGCGCTGCTCCAGCTCGCCCCGCGCTTCACGAGCCGCGGCCCGCCCAGCGTGGAACGCGTTCGACACTCGTCGCTTTTTGTCGTCGACGGCTTCGAACGTCGCCTCGATTCGCTCCCCGACCGTGGCACGGACTTCGTCGAACTTGTCGGCGACGGTGCCGCTCACATCGGCAACGAAATCCTGGGCCGCGTCCTGCGCCCGCCGGGCCCGCCGCGCGATGCTGCGGCGAGTCTCCTCACCGCTCTGCGGGGCGAAAAGGAGCGCTGCTGCCGCGCCAAGGGCGAGCCCAATGAGGAGGGGACCGATTCCCGCTTCGCGTCTTTCGACGATGACGTATGGCCCGCCGTGGTATGGCTCGTCGTCATCGTACAGGTCGTCTTCGTCCATTCCCTTCCTCCGAATCGTTAACGCTTCTTGGGCTTGGCCTTGCCCGGGCTCGCAGCTGCTCTGGCAGGAGCCTTCGCAGCTTTCCCGCCAGACGCCGCAGAATCGGCAGGTTTGGCGACGCGTTGTGCGCCGTTGGCGGTGCCTCCCGCCGCTTGACCCTCGCCGGCCTTTCCATTGAGAAGCGATGCAATCTCCGCGCGCACGTCGGCGGGCGTCATTCCCACCACGGTCGCGGTGCGCGCGTAATCGCCATTGGTCGAGGCAAATGCGCGCAGCACCAGCTGGCGACGGGTATCCGCCAGGGTCGCCCCGGGCGGAACGGTGATCGACGTATTGGCATCCTGGCCGCGACGGAGATGTCGCGGCATGATGTCGGCCGCCTTGATCTTGTCGCCGCGGGTCATGATCACCGCCCTCTCGACCGCATTCTTGAGCTCGCGGACGTTGCCCTGCCAGTTGTGGGAGAGAATCCACTCCCACGCCGCATCATCGAAGCCGGTCATCGGCTTGCCATTCTGCTCCGCAAAACGCACCAGAAATTCGTTCGCGAGCAGCTTGATGTCGCCAATTCGCTCGCGTAGCGGCGGAAGGAACAACTCTACGACGGCGAGGCGATAGTACAGATCTTCGCGTAGATCCCCGTCTGCCAGCGCCTTCTGGAGATCGCGATTGGTCGCGGCGAGAATGCGAATGTCCACCTCGATCTCTTTCTTGCCGCCCAGTCTCCTGATCGTTCTCGATTCGATCGCGCGAAGGAGCTTGACCTGAATGTCGGGTGGCATCTCCGCGACTTCGTCGAGGAAGATCGTGCCGCCATCAGCCATCTCGAACGCGCCCGGCTTCTCGTTGGTCGAGCCGGTGAATGCCCCCTTCTCGTGCCCGAACAGCTCGTTCTCGAGGATGTCCTTGGGGAGCGCCGCGCAGTTCAGGGCGAAGAACGGCCCCTTCGCCCTCTCGCTCTTGGAGTGGATCGCGCGGGCGGCGAGCTCCTTGCCCGTGCCCGACTCGCCGAAGATCAACACGCTGGCGGTCGAGGGAGCCACCGCTTCGATGATCTGGTAGACGGCGCGCATCTCTTCGGACTGGCCCGTCAGCTCGCCGAAATGCGTGAGACCCTCGAGCTTGGACGACAGCTCGCGGTTCTTCTGCTGCACGTTGAACTTCTCGAGCGCCTTCGGAATGAGCGCCTTGAGGCGGTTCAGCTTGTCGGCAGTCAGCGGTTTCTCGACGTAATCGTACGCGCCTTCGCGCATCGCCTGCACGGCTGAATCGACGGTCGCCTGGCCTGTCACGATGATGCACTCGGTCGGGATCGCGCGGAGCTGGAGCTCCTTGAGCAGCGCGAGACCATCGACCTTCGGCATTTTGAGATCGGCGAGCACCACGCCATAGGCCTCGGCGCCCAGCGAATCGAGGGCCTTCTGGCCATCGACAGCGACCGCGACTTCGTATCCTTCGTCGCGCAAAATGGCGCTCAACCCTTCTGTAATAGAACGGTCGTCGTCGGCGATGAGTACCTTGGCGCGCTTTAACTCAGGCTTTGGAATGGCTTTTTCCTTCTGGCAAGATGGTTAATATAACGCTCCGTTCATGCTGCTCGACCCCCACGCCAATGCGGCCCGCAAGGCGTTCGATGTCGGACACAACGGCAGGCGTGGTGTCACCGTAAATCATTAGCTCGATTCGACTTCCAGCGCCACTTCCGGAAACCTCCTTCAGTGTTCCCGCCGCCTGCGCAGCCAGTACCGAACCGACCAGCGCGAGCAATCCATCGGTCAGCTTGCTCGCTTCCTCCACCTGAGCCGACGCGCGTTCGGCGAACGACGTCAGCTCCAGCGCCGGTTCGCGGCCCGCTCTGCTTCGCACGACTTCGACGTTTACACTGACACCGCTAAGAGCGTTCCGGAGCTCGTGCCCCGCCCGCCGGACTATCTCACGAACAACCTCAGGAGCTCCCTTTGTCTGGCGACGATAGTCAGTCACTCAGATCCGCGTCATCGGGCGCCGCTTCCACCACGGCGAGGTCGGGGTGGGGCTGGGGCTTGTGCTGCTCGACTGGCTTCACGAAGCGATCGACGATCTCACGAGTGTTGACCACCGCCAGCTGCGTGAAGAGAAAGGTGAACTTCTCGTCGTACGCCTTGGCGAGGCGGTCCTTCACGTCGGCCGGCAGGTCCCAGAACCTCTTCTTGAACGGGCCAATCGCCTTCTTTCGGGTCTTGTAGACGAACTGCTCGTCGCTATCGGTTGGCTTCCGCTCGTCCTTCGCGTTCACATCCAGCCATTCGTAGATCTCCTTGCGCAGCGCCTCCGGGATGTTGTCGAACAACATCGTCTGGAAGTTGGTGGCGAGGTGTATCTCGCTGGTTTCCGTGCGCGGGAAATTGTGGAACGCGTTGTCGGGGAGAGTCGAGGCGCCGTGCTGAACGGCGCCGGCCAAGCCGTACTTCTCGCGCGCAATCTTCGAGAGGCGCGCGAGCGTGTCGAAATCGATCTTGACGTCGGCAATGCTGCCATCGGCGAGCACGACACCGCCGTGCGTTGTTCCCGACTGCACGCTGATCTTGGACAGCCCCTCGGTACCGCGAGAGCGTTTCGCGAGCGTCGCGTTGAATCCATCCATGTAGGTCACGAGCTCTTCGACGGTCGAGTTCTCCGTCCCGACTTCGCCGATCTCGCCGCCGATCGAGATGGTCACGCCCTCTGGCTGCAGCTCTCTCACCGTCAGCGCGAGCTCGACCGCCTGCTCGTAATTCGTGCGCTGCTGTTCCTTGAGCGTCGGCTTGGAAAGATCAACCAGCGTCGAAGTGTCGACGTCGATGTTGTAGAAGCCGGCCGCGATCGCTTCGCGCGCGAGCTGCTTCACGCCATTTACTTCGGTGACGGGATCAACGGCGAACTTCTTGGCGTTGACCTGGAAGTGGTCGCCCTGGATGAAGATCGGCCCACGGAATCCTTCGCGCAGCGCCGCCGCCATCATCACAGCCACGT
>JBGPHO010000197.1:0-5194 GCA_041484425.1 Gemmatimonadaceae bacterium | reverse complement strand
TGTTCGAAACCGACTATCAGCGCCGCTCCGAGGGATTCGAGATCAACGACCTGGGCTTCCTCCGGCGCGCGGACCAGGTGTCGTGGAATACCTGGGCCGGATTCTTTGACCGGAACCAGCGCAAGTACTACCGCCGCTTCCAGTGGAACAACAACTGGTGGCAGTACTGGACCACGGACGGCCTGCCACTCGAGGCGGCATACAACACCAACACTCATATCACGTTCAATAACAACTGGTCGTTGCACACGGGCGGCACCGTCGGACAGCTGGGCACCACTTACGATGATCGGGCAGCGCGCGGCGGGCCCGCGATCCGGCAGGATTCCTACGTCGCGCCGTGGATGTTCATACTTGGCAACGATCGCCGAGCACTAGTGCCATCGATGTCGTTCAACTATTTCCGGGGAGACGCTGGTCGCAATTCATCGTTGAATCTGGGCCCCGAGCTCGATTACAAGTTCCTCGGGCGATTCAGCTCGGCCCTCTCGTTCAACTGGTCGCACAACATTGCCGACAATCAGTGGTTCGGCAACTTCACCGATGCTACGGGTACGCACTACACGTTCGCGCACCTCGATCAGCACACGACTTCGCTGACTGCGCGCCTCAACTATACCTTCACGCCGGACGTGTCGCTTCAGGGATACCTGCAGCCGTTCGTGTCGAAGGGCACCTACAGCAATGTGCGCCAGCTCTCGGCGACGCCCCGGGCGTCGAACTACGACGATCGTTACGCGCCGTACAACAATCCTTCTGTCACCACCGATCCCGGCGGATTCAACTTCAAGGCGTTTCAGTCGAACATGGTCTTCCGCTGGGAGTACAATCCAGGCTCGACGCTCTTCGTGGTGTGGAACGAGGGGAGGCAGGGATACAACCCGATCGAGGGGACCCAGAACTACAACGGCGACGTTCGCGATCTGTTCCGGCTCCATCCGGCCAATACTTTCCTCGTGAAAGTATCGTACTGGCTGAATCGGTAGAGTCGTGCGCCATTGAGGTCAGTGCCGACCTCTCGCGTTCCTCAAATCTTGAGGTTACCATGGAGTGGGGCTGCCAACGGCAGCTCCACTCCATGATTTCCGGGACAATTCATCACATGCGTGGGAGAGAGTCATGACGACGACACTAACTGCGAAGAAGACACAGGATCTCGTGCGCAGGCGCGAGGGTCCACTATCGACCCCGACTGACTTGAAAGCAGCCGCGACCAAAGACATTGCCGCGGCAATGAATGGCATTCTGGCCGACGTATTCGCGCTCTACATCAAGACCAAGAACTTCCACTGGCACATGAGCGGCCCGCACTTTCGCGATTACCACCTGCTGCTGGATGAACAGGCCGACCAGATCTTTGCCATGACCGACCCGATCGCAGAGCGCGTTCGGAAGCTGGGCGGTCTCACCATCAGGTCGATCGGCCATATCGCCCGTACGCAACGCCTGCCGGACAACGATGCGGAATATGTCGAGCCATCGGACATGCTCGCCGAGCTTGGTGACGACAACAAGACGCTAACGGCGAGCATGCGGCAGGTTCACAACGTGTGCGATGAGCACGGCGATGTCGCCACCGCGAGCCTGATCGAGGTCTGGATAGACGAGGCAGAGCGGCGCAGCTGGTTCCTGTTCGAATCAAATCGTCACGGAGACTCTAGCGGCCACTGATGTATCCTCACCGGGACCGCATTAGGGAACCTGGATGACAAACTCCTCGGACGGCAGCAGGGCCCATCGCTGCGCGGGATTGCCCCCGTTTCCGCCGACGTGTCGCATGCTAAGTCTCACCGCAATGGGAATGGCTGAGAGTTTGATGTCGAAAGCAAACGTTACCGGACCGAGCAGATAGTTGTAGGCCGACAACTGTGTGCGCGCCGGGAGCGGCAGGTAGGTCTGGAGTCGTCTCGCATCACACGCCGGATCCGCAAGGCAACGCTCGTCATAAATCCCGGTATACGCGCCCCACAGGACGTTCGGGAATCCCGGCTGACATGGGCGCCCCGTGTCTAATTCGGCATACCCATCAAATCCAATTTCTGTCGTGGAGCTCGCGACCGTCCACAACCAGGTCTCATCGATTCCGTAGCGGTCGGTGATTCGGAGGTTCGAGACGCTGTAGCCCGGGTTCACAGCCAGCTGGGTGAGATAGACCCCGCTGACCATGGCGCTCCTATGGTTCGGATCCGGATGATCGTAGGAGTGGCTCCACACCTGAATGGTGATATGGTATGGAGCGGCGGGAGTCTTGTGTACGTAACTGAGGCGAATCGACGCCAGCGCATTTCGCGTGGGCATGAGGACCTCCCTGAGATCCGGTAGCCAGGCTAGAGCCAGCCTGGTCTCGCTCGTCCGGTGTACGGCGTGAAGGCCCTACGATGAGCCATCCGGGCCTCTGCCGCAAGGCAATTCACCCGATCTCTCAAGCGCACGGGCTCGCTCGCCATCAACGCGATGCCGCGCCAATCGCGGATGAGACTTCGCTCACGGTCTCGATCACCGGCTCGCTCGTCTCCAGCAGCAGCGTCTCGAGGTCGAGATCGCGCTCGATACGCCGCATGACATCGTCCGCGATCACGCCGCGGTCGCGAAGATCGAGGACCGCTTTCTGCTCGGCATTGAGCATCGCCCCACGAACGCGCCGGTACTCCGCGGCACGGCGCTCGTCGATCACCGCCGCTTCGTGTGAAGGGGCGATGGTAAAGTGGTCGTGGTCGTGCGCGACATCCTCGGACTCGCCGTCATGGGGCTCCGCTTCGCGAGCCGCCCACCGTCGCGCGCGCTGTCGATGCCGCTGCCGCAAGTAGCGCACAACCTCGGGATACGGTGAGCTCGCGATCCCCGGTTCTTCCAGTGTTCGGAGCCCCGCCTCGGCGGCGGCGAGTCGCGCGTGTGCGTCCTCTGCCGCTTCCGATTCGTCGGCGCCTATGCCGAGCTGCCGGGCGAATGGCGCGAGCGTAGGACCCTGCAGAACGAGCGTGATGAAGATGACGCAAAAGGTGATGAAAATGATCTGTTCACGAGCCGGGAACCGCGCTCCTGACGCCGTCAGGAGTGGTAGCGACAACGCGAGCACGAGCGAGTCGCCGCCGCGCAGCCCGGCCCACGAAATGAACAGAACCGTCCGCCACGGGGGCAGCGGCTCGCGACTGCCACGGAGCCAGCGGAAGAACACCCTGAAGATGTAGGTGCTAGGCATCACCCACGCGATTCGCACGAGCACAACACAAAGGCTGACGATTGCCGCTTCTCCTAGAAGCATGGTGAGCGGGAACCGGTCGAGCGCGCGGGTGACGTACGGGAGCTCGAGGCCAACGAGAATGAACACCAGGCTCTCGAGCAGGAAGGTGACGACAGTCCACGTCCCGGTGATTTGCACTCGCGTCTCGGCGCCAAGAATTCTGGGAACCGTCCGCGCGGCATACAAACCCGTGGCGACCACGGAAAGAACACCCGACGCACCGACGAGGTCGGCCAACAGATAGGATGCGAACGGAGTGAGCAGGGACACGGTGTTCGATACCACGGGCACCAGGCGTGTGACGCGATGCACGCGCGCGACGATCACACCAATCAAGAGTCCGATCGCGACCCCGCCGGCGGCGCCGATGAGGAACTGCGCTGCTGCCTGCGACGGCGAGAACGCGCCCGTCACGGCGGCGGCAACGGCCAGCCGATAAGTCACGAGCGCGGTCGCGTCGTTGAGAAGGCCTTCACCCTCGAGGATGCTGACGACCTCCCGCGGCATGCGCAGCGAGCGCATGATCGAGAGGATAGCTACGGGATCGGGGGGAGAGATTATCGCGCCGAGCGTGATCGCGGCGGCCCATGTGAACGATGGATGCAGCGCGTGCGCGACGACGGCGACGGCGGCCGTCGAGACGAGTACCATGACCACCGAGAGACGGACTATGGGTCCGATCTCGCGCCGAAAGTCACGAAGAGGAAAGGCGATCGCTCCCGCGTACAGGAGCGGCGGGATGAAAACGAGGAACAGCACCTCCGGCGGCAGCTCGACCCGCGGCAAGCCAGGGACGAGAGCGAGGAGAAGGCCGCCGACCACGAGGACAGCCGCGTATGGAATCGTCAGTCGCTCGGCGACCAGGCGCAATACGGCAGAGACAGCGAGGAGAAGAAGAATGAGCTCGAGGCCGGCCAACGCTGCTCCAGAAGGTGAGACTACCGATTGTCAGTCGGCATCTGTGTTATTGGGGAATGACGCTCTGCACCGGAATGTTTGCAGCGGGCAAGCTAAAGGAAAATGTGCTGCCGTCGTCGACTTTGCTTTCGACCCAGATCTTCCCCCCGTGCGCCTCAACGAGCTCCTTTGCGATTGCAAGCCCGAGCCCGACACCGCGCTGATCGCTCTTCCGAGCCTGCCAGAAGTTGTCGAAGAGATGCGATATCTGTTCTGGTGGAATGCCGGGCCCGTCGTCTGCGACCTGAAACACAACCTGCTCGCCGTCGGAGATCACCTTCAAGGTCACCGATCCCTGTTCCGGCGTGAACTTGATCGCGTTTCCAACCAGGTTGCCGACAATCTGCGATACGCGTTTAGGATCAGCGCGCACGACGGCACTATCCCGCGCCGCGATATGGAAGTGAAGATGGTGCCTCTCGGCGAGGGGGCGAAATGTCTCTTCCGCCTGCCGCATAATGGATTCCACGCTCACTTCCTCGATGTCCAGCGAGAGCTTCCCCGCCTGCAGGCGGACGTGATCGAGCAGATCGTCGATCATGCGGTTCATCTGCTTCGAGGCGCGCGTGGCGATGCCGAGCAGCTCCGTCCGTCGGTCAGGAACCATCTGCACGTCGGTCAACAGCTCCGTCGTCATGAGAATGAGGTTCAGCGGATTGCGAAGGTCGTGCGCGACGACGCCGAGGACATCTTCTCGTACCTGAACGAGCAGCTCGGCGTGACGTCGCTTGTCCAGCTCAGCGTCGAAACTCCGGGCGCGGTATAGCGCGGTCGCCGTGGCCTGGGCGAGCAGCAGAGTAAAAGTTCTATCGGCGGCACCCACCGCCGCAGCCTCCTTGAAATGAAGCGCGAGCGCACCGACGGTCTCACCGGCGTGCACGAGGGGCGTCGCCAGATAAGTCTGCATGTCGGCGAGCTCGGCCAATCCTTCGTTCGCATCCCCATACTTCGCACGAAATTCCTCGGCTGATTCAATCGAGATCATTTCGCCTTTTC
>JBGPHO010000196.1:0-5195 GCA_041484425.1 Gemmatimonadaceae bacterium | reverse complement strand
GCCCCTCTCTTGATATCCTGGGAGCGCGACGCCTCGTCCAACCGCAGCCGCGGCTTCTCAGCCGCAACGTCCTCGCCCTCCCGCTGCATGCGCCGCCGGAAGGGCACCAGATCCCGCCCCAGATGCACCAACGCCCGGGTCGCCACGGTGCTCGCGAGGGGCTCCGGGATCCCCATCACGCGGATGTAGGTGTCGATCGCCCGGTCGAACGAGAGATCTTCTGCCAGCGTGTCGACGAACATCAGCGCGTTGTCGACGTGACCACGAATGATCGTCTCTTCGGCACGTGCCTGTGACAGCCGAAGCCGTCGCTCGGCGTTCGGATTCAGCTTGCGACCGAAGATCGATTCAGGAAACAGATTTCGAAGGGGCATTTAGCCGTCCGTCGGTTGGATTATGCACCTGATGTTAGGCACGGAGCGTACCAGAGGATAGGCCTTGCCAGCCGCCCAATTCCACCTCTCCCAGCGCCCGAGCAGCGCTAGCCCCAGCGTAAGCCACATAAGCTCGCGTCGAGAACAAAGCCACCCATCCTCTGGCCTCGGCGATCCGCACCAGGAGAAAGATCTCGGATCATGCGCAACGCAAAGAGCCCGGGGAACATCCCCGGGCTCTCATACCGCGAGCTGCAAATGCGTCGCAATCGTTACGGTGCTACGACGATGATCTGGTTCTGAGTTTCGGTGCCTGTGGTGATGGTCAATCCACCTGCCAGAAGTGCGGGCTTGAACCCACTGGCCGTCGGAGGCGTGGCGCGCAACACGTAGGCTCCCGGGAGGAGAAACGCGATCCTGAAGTTTCCGTTCACGTCGCTGCTCGTGCTGCGCACGACGTGCGTTGGATCCACGTCGTTGACAAGCGAGCCTGCGGTCAGAACCTCCACGGTTGCGCCCGGAACAGCTGCCCCGGTCGCGCTGGTGGCGTGAACGGATCCTGTCACGCTGCCGGTGATGTCCTCCGCAACGGCGCGGATGACGGGCTTGAAGTTGAAGCCGTTCCTGGCGTCGTTGCCGCGCATCACGAAGCTGCGGCCGATGTCGAAGTCGAGCGTCATCACCGAGCCGTTTTCAGTAAGCTCGATGGGCTGATCGAGGTTGATCTTGATACCTGACTGACCCGCGCTCGGAAACATGATCGCCGGCTTCGTTCCGTCCGTAAGAGTGATAGAGGATTTGCTCGGATCGATCACGAGGCGAAAGCCGTTATACGTACCGGTTGCCAGGGTGATCGCGCCAAGATTTGTCGTCTTTCCGTCTCCCAGGTCGAGCAGGTTGATGGAAGCGTTCGGAGTGGCAACAGTCGTCCACCCGTCCTGATTGGATTCGTCGGCTGCTTGCGCATCAGTCGGCTCCGCCTTTCTGGCGTCGACACGTACGACGAACACGTCGACGCTGGCGACATTGGAGAAAGGGAAGGGGGCGTCGGTCATGCGCACGGTGAGAAATCCCGTGCCGGTGCCCGAGGAATCACTGCACGCGGCGACGCCGAGGGTGCCGAGCGCGATTGCCGCAAAAAGTCGAATGCTTTTGTACATCCTTGATCTCCAGAATCGATGTCTTTTGAACTGACTGGCAATGGGAGGCGCCAAGCGCGCTTTTCCAGCCACACATTTGCGTGACTCGCGGGTCACCTCTCCGCGTCACATCGATTTCCGGCTGAGCCGTTAAGAAGCTATGCGGTTGACGAAAACAAAAATGGGGAACAGCCCTTCCCGGCTCTTCCCCATTTTCGCTCAATCGATTCGCAGGTGGCTACTTGTGCGGCGGCGGACGGTGGCTATGCGCGGGATTCGACTTGCTGCCGCCATTCCCCGGCACTCCAGCCGGAGGTCCGGCCGAAGCTGGCGGCCCGGCCCAGGCCGGACGTCCCTGCGCGCCATTCCGGCCGTTGTTATTCGCGGCGCGAGCTTGTCCGGGGGCAGCCTGCGAAGGCAGCTCACCAGGCATGCTCTCCAGATCGGAATCCGACGCTTTCGCCTTGAGTCGTGCGAGCACGCGCTGAAGCGCTTCGTTGGACGGAAGTCCGCGATCCGTGAGGCTGCCGATGACGAATAGCGGGACTGCCAGCGATCGTCCGGAAGGCGAGCTCTTCGCAAGCAAGCTCACTGCCGCACCATCGACGCCTTTGCGCATCGCTTCTGCGCCCGCCTCGATCTCGTCACCGCTCGGGTTCGAGCCGCGGCCGCTCGCGAGCGCAGCGCGCGCTTTGTCCATGCGGTCCGCCTGCTCGCTCACCGAGCGCTCTATGTTGGTAGGAGCAACGCCCTTCGCCGCAAACTTGAGTGCACGGTTCTCCAGTGCTGCCGCCGGGAGCTGGTGGGCGCGGGCATCAGCAATGCGCGCGAGCACCCGCTGCGCGACGTCGGCTGGAAGTACCTCTCTCAGGCGCGCCGAAGGATCTTTGGCAGGCGTTTGCGCGCTCGATCCCCGAGCGACCATCAAGGTCGTCAGGAAGAGCAGCGCGACGCTTTGAATTTTTGTCATTGGATTCTCCTCTCGGGAGCTTCGTGGACTACCAACACTCCGGAATGCGACAACGAGACAACGGAGTGGTGCTCCTTGGATATTAGACTACGGGCCCGGTTCCGGGCGTCACATGTGCGCCTGGTCATTTCAAAGTGAGCAGCCCGACCGAACCGCCGAACTCGTCTTTCATTTCCAGCAATCCGGGCGGAACGATCCAGGCGCCTCCGTCGAGTCGGAGATTCATTTCGTACTGGCCAGGGGCGATCGGCAAGGCTCGTGTCCACCAGCCCTCGCTCGTTCGCTGGAGATCAACCGGAGTCCAGCCTGTGAAATCGCCGTTGATTTCAACTCGCCCGGCTGAAGGGGCGTGCACCCTCAGCAACACGACACCTTGGCGCCGCGCTTCGACGCGAAAAGCGTCTGCCGCAGCAATAAAGCTCTCCGGAACGTCAGCGCGAACGCTGTCGATTCCGAGACTGGCAGCGGCGTTCCGCGGATTCCGGTGACCCGGCGCAAGGCGGATTCCCAGTGACACGAAGCGCCCTCCGGGGAAACCCTGCGTGGGGTCGACCGGATACGTTCCGGCGGCGCCCACAATTGCCAATGCGGGCGTTGCCCAGGCGGTGACAGTGACGCTGGCCCACGTTCGAGTGCCCGTCGGATCGAACGGCAGCCTCGACCCCCAGCGTGTCGCCGCCAGCGCAGACAAGTCGAGTCGCTCGCGCGTCTGGTTCACAGTGAGCTGGCCGTCCACATACTTCGTAGAGTCGTCCACCGACGCCGGGCTGATTCTCAAAAGAGCTGTTCCCATCTGAAAATCGGCCCAGGCTCCAATCTCGCCGAGCGTCACTCGGCGCCAGCCGCTACCATCCCAGGTGGTGCCGCCTCCCACGCCAACGAAAGCGCCCCTTCCACTGCGAGCAAAATGAATTCTTCCGTTGGTGAGAGCTTCGCCCGTCCTCGTTGCATCCTGGTGAGTGCTGCCGCCTGCGGAGCCACTCAGCTCGCCGAAGAATCCGCCCGACCTGGGAGTAAACAGCGATGCGGACACGCTACCTTGGGCGCTCCATCCACCGCCTGCGAATTGAGAGAGCGTGCCCAGAGCTTCAGCGATTCCGTGCGGCCAGTCTATCTGCAGGTTGGGCGTGAGCGCGGCCGCTGTAGCGTTGACGGTGTCGGCGTAACGAAGCGCAACCGCTCCCACATCGACGCTTGCGGTCGCGCGCTGCGCGTGCGCGCTACCGGCGCAGTAGAGTAGCGCCGGAGCGGCAAGAACCAGACTGTCACGACAGAGGCGGGCGAGTCTCACTCTAAACAAGTGAGCCTCGCGAGAAGAGTGCCGCCCGGTCAGGTGGCTCTATGGGTGCCCGAACCGACCTGAATAACCGAGCTCTCGGTTCCGAAATCATCAGAGCTCTTCGTCGCGAGAGGGTCGGCGATCCAGCGGGTCCCGTTGATGATGAATGCGTACTCGTGCCGGCCGGCCGGAAGGGCGACCGAAACTGCCCACACGCCGGGAGCGCCCGATGGCTTGAGCTTAGTGGCGCCCTTTGTCCATTCGTTGAAGTCGCCGACGAGCTCGACGGTCTGGGCGTTCGGGTCGACAAAGACGAAACGAATCAGGTTGACCGTGTCGCTGGCGGGCAGTTTACTCCCCGCTGACCCAACAGCGCGCGATTCATCGGACCGACCCCGCACTCGGGACCCGATCGCCACGGTGGACAGGGCCACGAACATCGAGACTCCTGCCGCCAGCGCAATAGCCCCGAGCGGTGAGAAGCGCACGACACGCTGCGTCCTCCACCATGAAGCAGTGCGCACCCTTCCCAAATGCAGTGGGTTGGCCTCGAGTCTCACCTTGTCCATGAGCCTCGCGTCGAACGAAGGATCGAGCCGCTCGGGCGGGCGGAGATGATCAGCCACACGCTCTATGAACGCGGCGGTTCGGTCCGGAATCTCGTCACGATAGTCAGCCATTGTACACACCCTCAAGTAGGTCGCGAAGCTCGTCGCAGGCTCGTTTCACTCTCATCTTCAACGCCGAGACACCGATTCCAGTGATCTCGGAGATCTCCTCGTAGCTCATTTCTTCGACGTACTTCAACAAAAAGGCTTCCCGATGTTCAACGGGCAGTCGCGAGAGAGCATATTCGACGTGATCGCTCATTGTTTCAGCGGAATCTTCAACTGGTGCTGCCACGGCCCGGTCTATCAAATCAGGATCGGCTACGAATCGTAGATCGCGCCGCCGCTGTCGGGCAGCGAACGTTCTGCATTCGTTTACGACTATCTGATACAACCAGCCTCCAAATCGATCCCTGTCCTGGCAGTTCTTCAGGCCTCGGTAAGCGCGCATGAAAGCCGACTGCAGCACGTCATCCGCATCAGTCCGCGAGCCCAGCATTCGGACGGCGAACCGCGTGCACGTGTCCCGGTACCGCTGGAACAGCACACCGAACGACTCCACGTCACCACCCAGTATCTCCGCTATCAACTGCGGGTCCGACCGGTCTCTCATAGATGAATGACTACCTAATCCCACCCCTGAGTCACAATCCCCGGCTGAACGGGATCGCCAAGCCGCTCGAAGTGCGCACATGCAAAAAGAGCCCGGGAATTGTCCCGGGCTCTTTCATTCTGCGAAGCTGCGACTTGCGTCGAGCTCTAGGAATTCATTACACGCAGGTGATCACGCCGTTGGTCATGCTGCAAACCTTGGCGGACTGCGAG
>JBGPHO010000195.1:0-5196 GCA_041484425.1 Gemmatimonadaceae bacterium | reverse complement strand
GTGATGCGTTGGCCGAGCTACGAGATGAGTGCGCTCGATGAGACCGATATCCCGGTCATCAGGGGATTCCGCCCGATGCCGCACACCACGCGCAAGGGATGGCTGGCGCGGTTCGACTGCTTCCCGGAAAACCCGTTCACGTGCGATATCGACGAAGACAGGTGGCCGACCACCCACGGGCTCTTCCTCTCTCTGCGCGAGATCGCGGGCCAGATCACGAAGCATTTCTGGCCCCATATCCGTCGCTATTCTGATCCCTTCACGCTGCGCCTCATCGGCGCTGTGATGAAGGGACGCGCGCCGTCGCTGCTCGACCTCGACGACCGCCCTCCCGGCTATGAGGACGTCGGCCGGTTGTGCACATGGGACAATCTCTTTCCCGAGCGCGTGCTCCCGCGCTCACAGTACGAGCGCGTTCTGATCAGGGCGATCTCCGGCGACAAGCTGCACATGGATGGCGAATGGTACACGCCGACCGGGATGCGCGGCTGGTCGCGCGTGATCTTCCGCCGCAACGCCGACAACTCGCGCCACATTTTCTCGCTCGACTACCTGCTGGATCATCTGCGGGAATGGGAGCGACCGTACCGAAGCGCGAAGCGCGGACCGCGGCAACGCGACCGAGAACACGCCGCGCGGACGTGATGCCGCGAGTAGAATGCGCGCTCGCGCCCCTTGCACGCTCTTGCTAGGTTGTTGGCGTGTCAATCACCACTGACGGCTCCCTCTGACAACTCACATCGCACTCCTCCGCGGCATCAACGTCGGCGGCCACCGGCAGATCGGCATGACCGATCTGCGCAATTTCATTACGCAGGTCGGCCTCCAGGATGCCGTATCGCTGCTCCAGAGCGGCAATCTGATTTTCACGAGCAAGGTGCGGACGGGCGCCGAGCTCGAGCGCTTTCTGGAGTCGGAGGCCGCTGACAGACTCTCGCTCGAAGTTGATTTCTTCGTGCGTACGCCCGAGGAATGGAAGTCGGTGATCCGGCAGAATCCCTATCGCAAGGAAGCCGAGCGGGATCCAAAGCACCTCGTGGTGCTCTTCCTGAAGAGCGCGCCGGGTGCCGAAAACGTGGCCGCGCTCCAGGCAGACATCAAAGGCAAAGGACCAGAGACCGTAACGGCAAAAGGGAGACAGGCCTACATCTTCTACCCGATCGGAATGGGCCGCTCCAAGGTGACGACTGCGATGATCGAGAAGCGATTGGGCCGCGGCACGGCTCGCAACTGGAACACGATACTGAAACTAGGAATCATCGCGAAGACAGGCTCGGCGAAACTCACGCCGGTTGCTCCTAGGCGCCGGATCTGACCGAGAGAGCTACGCGACTCGACGCCGCATCTGAATGACTGAACTACGCTGCTGCCAGCCGCCCGCTAAACGCTGTTCGCTCTTCGCTAAGGCCGACGGGACAGTTCGTTGTCCTGACCTCAAATCCCTGTGCCGGCTTTTCGCACGTGTTGTCAATCGAACTGTCCTGACGCTTGAGCGAAGAGCGCGCAGCGACAAGCGGGCGGCAGGCGGCAGCGTAGTTCAGTGAATCGCGTAGTTCAATTCGGATCCGCGATCGTCATCTGGTGGCAAGCGCGTCCAATAGTTTTTGGTGGATCCCCCCGAACCCCCCGTTCGACATAATAAGCACAACGTCCCGCTCCTTCAGCCTCGGCGACAAATCCCTGACGATGGCGTCCGCATCCTTTAGCTGCTTCGCTCCTTTGCCCGTCGAAGCGAGATCGCGCACGAGCTGATCCAGGTCCAAAGCCGTTTCCTTCGTGTACCGATCCGGCCGGTAAAGCGCTGCGAAGACTATCTCGTCCGCCGCACGAAATGCCTTCACGTACTCGTCCTGAAATTCCCGACGCTGCGCCGTGTAGCTGCGCGGCTCGAACACCGCGACGATCCGCCGCCCCTTGTACTTCTGTCGGATCGCGTCGATCGTCTCACGGATCGCCGTTGGATGGTGCGCGAAATCGTCGATCACCACGACGCCGCGGACCTCGCCGCGCACTTCCATACGTCGCTTGACGCTGGCGAACGTGCCAAGCCCTTCGCGCACTCCATCCGGGTCGGCCTTCACCGCTTCCGCCGCGGCGATGACGGCGAGGACGTTTCTTACGTTGAACGCGCCGGCGAGTGGCGTGTCGACCATTCCCCATTCCTTGTCGGACCGAAACGCGCGGAACCGGGTGCCGCTCTCGCTGAACTCGACGTCGCGCGCGTGCCAGTGCGGCTGGCCTGCCGGAGGCGTCGTCTCGGCTCCATAGGCGAACGACTCCACCGGCGCGAAGGACTTGGGTGCCAGCTCACGCATGATCGGCGAATCCCAGCCCGCGATCAGCACACCATTCTTCGGAATGAGATTGATGAACCGGGCAAAGGCGAACTTGTACGCCTCTTCGTCGCGATAGATGTCGGCGTGATCGAACTCGATGTTGTTGACAATCGCCGTGTCCGGTAGGTAGTGCCACATCTTCGGGCCCTTGTCGAAGTATGCCGTGTCGTATTCGTCAGCCTCGATCACGAAATAGTTCGAGTCGGTCAGTCTGAACGACGTTCCGAAGTTTTCAGCGACTCCACCAATCAGGAAGCTCGGGTTGAGCCCCGCCGACTCGAGCACCCAAGCCAGCAGTGATGTGGTCGTCGTCTTCCCGTGCGTGCCCGCCACGGCCATCGAATGATGGCCCCAGATGAACTCCTCTTTTATGGTAGCGGCCGCCGAGGTGTAGCGAAGCTTCTGGATCAGCACCGCCTCCAGCTCCGGGTTCCCTCGCGAGATCGCGTTGCCGACGATTACGATATCCGGCCGCGGCTCGAGGTTCTCCGCGCGATACCCCTGGTTATAAGCAATCCCCATCTCCTGGAGCCCGGTGGACATTGGCGGGTATACGTTCTGATCGGAGCCGGTGACCGTGTGACCTGCGGCCTTCAGCAGACCCGCCAGCGAAGCCATGGCAGTGCCACCAATTCCGATCAGGTGATAGTGAAGAGGATTCCTGCTCGGCTTGTTGGGGTTTCGTGCCATTCCGCCTCGTCGTCCTTCGATTGGAGTTCAGTGTAGTGGAATCTATAATGCTCTTATCAAGCAGCAGTCCACAGCCCGACCCCACGGCGAAACGCATTCGTGCCTGTCGCCGTAGGGAGGAAACACCCTAACGAAATTCATGCCGCAACGAGCCAATAGATTCTGGACGATCTTCCTCGCGACCATCCTTGTCGACGTCGCGACCAAACGACTCGCCGTCACCGCGCTGACCCCGCCCTACGTTCCGCACGACATCATCGACGATGTGCTGCGCTTCACGCTCGCGTACAACCCCGAAGGCGCGATGAGCTTTTCGCTCGGGCCATCGTCCCGCTTCTGGTTCGTGCTGCTGTCCTTCGGGACGCTCTTCGTGCTGGCCTACATGTACCGGCAGACTCCGCGTGAAGATCGATTCCAGATAGCATCGATCGCGCTCATTTGCGGCGGCGCGGTTGGCAACCTGTTCGACCGCATCCGCTCCGCGCGCGGAGTCGTCGATTTCATTGACATCGGCATCGGCACGCACCGTTTCTGGACATTCAACTTCGCTGATCTGGCCGTGACACTCGGCACCGCGATGCTCACCTGGATCCTTTGCGTGCGGGCGGCAAAGGAAGAGCGCGGCGGCCACACCCTCGCCACGAGCAGAGCCCTGGACGAGCCGAGCTAATCGTCCTTCTGTCCGAAGATCGCCATGTTGGAGCTGTGCCCCGGATTCACCTTCTTGTCGGGATAGATCAGGTGCACCGCCTGGTTCACGGCGGTGGCGGCTTCGCCGAATCCGGTCGCGATCAGCTTCAGCTTGCCGGGATACGTCGTGATGTCACCGGCGGCGTAGATCCCGGGCCGCCCCGTCTCCATCAGGCTGTTGACGACGATCTCGTCCTTCTCACAGTTCAATCCCCATTCCGCCAGCGCGCCGATATCGCTGTGGAAGCCGAGCATCGGCAGGACGACATCCGCGTCGACATCCCGAGTGGTCTTTGCTTTGACATCGCGCACCGTCACGCCAGTGAGCTTGCCGTCACGCGACAGCACGTCGTGCAGCTCGTGGAACGGTAGCAGCGTCGTGCGTCCCTCACTCGAAGTGGCCGCGGCCTGAACATCGGCGATGGTCGCTCCATGCGCGCGGTATTTGTCGCTCCGATGTACGAGCGTCACCGCCTTCGCGCACTCGCGCAGCTGCTGCGCCCAGTCGAACGCCGAGTCGCCGCCCCCGATTATGACAATACTCTGGCCGCGAAACTCTTCCGGATCCGACACCCGATCGAAGATCCCCCGCCCGTACCACGGTTCCGCGCAGGCCTGCGGCAGACGCCGCGGTGAAAACGCGCCGATCCCAGCCGCGATGACGACCGCGCGGGTCGGAAAGCGGTCGGTCTCTGTAACCAGCACGAAGTGATCGTCATTTCGCTCGAGGGCGGTGACGTTCTGGTTCAGGTGTGCTTGGAAAGGGAACTGCGACGCCTGCTCGACCAGCGCTTTGACCAGATCCTTTGCCAGAATCTTGGTGAATCCACCGACGTCGAAGATGTACTTCTCGGGGTAGAGCGCCGTGAGCTGCCCCCCGAGCTGGGGCAGCGCGTCGACGATCCGGGCGGTCGCACCACGCATTCCGGTATAAAAAGAGGCGAACAGTCCGGTGGGACCGCCGCCGATGATGGTGATGTCGGTTATCTCGTGGGTCATGTCTGACGCGAAATATATAGTAGCGAGTTGACGGGCATCCGATGCGGGTGCTGGCAGATCGAACAGCGGTGCTCTAGACTCAGCGTCATTCCATTCCTGCAAAGTGTCTGAGCCCACCCTCCGCGTTCATCCCTGGCAGCGCCGCCCTTTCACGCTGGAGGAACGTGCACTCGAGCTAGAACGCCTGGAAATGGAGACAAGATCTCAGAAGAGATCTTTATACCTTCGCTACGGCTGCGAATACCTCCTTTGGTTTGTCGTCGGACTGTTTCTCATGTTCTGGTCGTTCCACACGTCTGATTCGCGTTACGCGGGCCTCGCTTTTTTTGGAGGCATCGGACTCGGGGATGCCGGAATGCTCATGACTCTGATCCGCGCCAGAAAGGAGGCCGAGCGATGCGGCCTCCAGTAGCGGCACGCGCTGAGACCGAGCAGCCGACGCTCACCACCGAGCGCCTCACGCTTCGACCCTTCATCGCCG
>JBGPHO010000194.1:0-5234 GCA_041484425.1 Gemmatimonadaceae bacterium | reverse complement strand
CGAAGGGACGCGGGGGAGAGCACGGCTCGCATTCGAGGAGCTGCTCTTCGTCCACATCCTTCACCGGCGGGCCAACGCGCTCAAGCGAGAAAAGCGAAGTGGAACGGCATTTCAAAACCGGCGTCAGCTCACGAGCGCCCTCAAGAACGTGCTCCCGTTCACTCTGACCAATGCGCAGACGGTTGCGGTGCGCGAGATCGTCGCCGACATGGCGAGCGACCGCAAGATGCATCGTCTCCTTCAGGGCGATGTCGGTAGCGGGAAGACCATCGTCGCGCTGTTCGCGGCGCTCCTGGCAATGGAGAACGGATACCAGGCCGCTATCATGGCGCCCACGGAGCTGCTCGCGGAACAGCACCTCCGAACGTTCACGAAACTACTGGAGCCGCTCGGCATCGAGCCCGTCCTGGTGACGGGAAGCCTCAGCGCGCGCGATAGAAAAGGCGCGGCGGTAAAGCTGGCGGGGACCGAGCCGGTGCTGGTGGTGGGAACGCACGCGCTGGTGCAGGACACGGCCGTGTTCGGGCGCCTCGGGTTCGTCACGATCGACGAGCAGCATCGTTTCGGAGTCGAGCAGCGCGCGGCGATCTCGGCCAAGGGCCAATCACCCGACGTGCTCCTCATGAGCGCGACCCCAATCCCGCGGTCGCTCGCGCTGACAGCCTACGGCGACCTCGACGTCAGCACGCTCGATGAGCGACCGGCGGGACGGCAGCCCGTCACGACTGTGATGCGGCCTGAATCAGCGCGCGAGCGCGTGCTTCAATTCGTGGCGCGGGAAACCGAGAAGGGCCGCCAGGCATACGTGGTCTACCCGGTGATCGAGGAATCCGAGAAGACCGACCTCAAGGCGGCGACGACGATGTACGAGCAGCTCTCGGCGGGCCCCTTTGCGGGCCGCGTCGTGGCGCTCATTCATGGACGCGTTCCGGCGGACGAGCGGGAAACCATCATGCGCGCCTTCCGCGATGGAAAGATCGATGTGCTTGTGTCCACGACCGTGATCGAGGTCGGAATCGACGTCCCGAATGCGACGGTGATGCTCATCGAGCACCCGGAGCGATTTGGACTCTCCCAGCTCCATCAGCTGCGAGGGCGCGTCGGCCGCGGCGCCGAGGCGTCCTACTGCATACTGCTCGGCGGCGTGGGAGAGGAAGCGGCGGAGCGCCTGAGGATTTTCGTCGACACCGATGACGGCTTCGAGATCGCGCGCGCCGACCTTCGGCTGCGAGGCATGGGCAATCTGTTCGGTGAGGAGCAGAGTGGGGCAGCGACATTCCGCATCGCCGATCCACTCCGGGACGAAGAGCTGAACATCGAGGCGCGTGCCGCCGCCGAGAGACTGCTAGAGCGCGATCCCGAGCTCACGGCAAAAGAGAACGCGGGAATTCGCAAAGTGCTGAGCGCCCGGTACTCGCGCGCCCTCGAGCTGTTCAGGGTTGGCTGAACAGAGTCGACTCGTTCACGTCGGTGCCTGATGCCGCGGTCGCGCCGGCTGCTAGTTGCTCGGATTCGCCAGCCGCTTCTTGATGCGATCCAGCTCGGCGTTGGCCTTGGCGAGCTCGTCCTTGCTCTTGGCAAGCTGATCCTTGAGCGCCGCAATCTGCTCGTCCCTCGACTTGTTGGCGAGAATCGTCGTGTCCTTCACCACGGTCGTTGGGAGCGTGTCCAACGTGGCGGTTCTCGGTGGGTTCGCGATCGCCTGCGCAACTACCGCCGTCCGCCGGAGGACCGTGGCCTGCTCGCGGTACAGTCCGCCCGGGCCGGTGGCGAGATACGCGTCCAGGGCGGCTATTCCCCCGGAGAGCGACCCGTGCTCATTCGCGGGATCGATCAGGTACGCCGCCTTCCAGAACCCGATCTCCCGAGCCTCAGGAGTGCCAGGGTGCGTCCGCACGAACTCGTCGAGGATTTTGTCCGCAGCGTAGTAGTTGCCCGCGTCGACGTCCCGATGCGCGTAAGAAAGCGTCCGCGCCCAATCACCCTGGAGAGGCGGATCGGTCGTCTGCAGGTGCGTGCAGGCCGCCAGCACCAGCAATGGAATCATCGTGCGTAGACCTTTCGTCATCCTTCGTCCTCAAACTTGGTGTAGGCTCGGGTGGTGTGGGCTCGAGCCGCCTCTTCGCGCTGGGCGCGTCGGTCGGGAGCGTAACGACAAACGTCGTGCCCTCGCCGACCACGCTTTCCACCGTCGTCTGGCCGCCGTGGGCGTCGACGATCTCTTTCGCAATCGCCAGGCCTAAACCCGTGCCCTTGCTGGCGGCCTGTGCCTGGTTATCGGCCTGGTAGAACTTGTCAAAAATGTGTGGGAGCTGTTCTGACGAGATCCCGGCCCCTGTATCGGCGACGGTGATGACGACATTCCCCTCGACCGGCTCTACCGAAAGAGCCACCCTTCCTCCGCGCGGTGTGAATTTGAAGGCGTTGGATATGAGGTTGCCCAGGACCTCGTTGATGCGGTCTTCGTCCCAGTACACTTTGGCTGGGAGTCCCGCCCCATGCTCGACGGAGAACGCGATGTCCCGCTGCATCGCGAGACCCGAGAACGAGCTCTCGAGCGTCTTGAGCAGCCTCTGAAGATCGACCCGCCGCACCTCGAGCTTGCCGCCGCTCGCCTCGAAGCGGCTGATGTCGAGGAGGCGCTTGACGAGTCTCGTCAGCCCATTCGCCTGTTTACCAATCGTGTAAAGAATCTCTTTCTGCTTCGGCGTGAGCGCTCCGTAGATCCCCTCTTGAAGGAGCTCCAGATATCCGATGATGACGTTGATAGGCGTCTTGAGCTCGTGCGAAGCCACTCCCACGAACTCGGCGCGCAACCGCTCGAGGTCGGCGAGCTGACTCGCCATTGTCTGATAGCTCGCGGCCAGACGCCCGAACTCCGTCTCCGAATTTGGTGCCAGCGCCAGGTTGTACCTCAGGTCTCCCTCTGCGATGGCGTGCATTCCCCGCTCGAGCTCGTACACGGGCCGGCTGATCGATCGCATCAACCAGATGCCGATCGCCAGCGCAATCAGGAGCGCAATGGGCAGAGCGCCGGCGACCAACCGCTCGGCATTGAGCGTCTCGTTCGTTGCGTCGGCGACCCGTTGCCGAGTGCTGTTACGTAGCGTCGTCGCGCTCGCGCCGAGCGCGCTGTCGACCGAAGCGATCGCCGGGCGCGTGCGCTGTTGAGATATCATCTCCGCTATGGTGCTTCTGCCGGCCGCGGCGTGCTCGTACTCCTCGCGCGCGGCTGAGCGGAGCGCATCGAGGGATGCGCGGATCTGAGATGCCGAAAGTCCGAGACGGTACCGGTCGAGCGAGTCGGTCAGCGATACGAGGCCGTCGATCTGACTCTGCATTCGTGCCGAGCTCGTCTGATCGTGGATGAACAGCAGCGCATCTTCGGCTCGCCGGGCATCATCGGTCCGCTCCCGAAATGATCCGAGGAGAAGTGACGCGGCGAATTCGCGGTCCCGGAGCAACCGGCTCGTCTCGTAAAGGTGCTCGAGCGATTTGAGCGACAGCAGCAGCGGCACGATCAGCACCAGCGTGATCGCGAACAGCCCCCACGCGAGACGGGCGCGCAAAGTCATTTCTGCGTTATCGATTTCGGCAAGCCTGTAAAATTATCGTTCCGCGCAGGTGGACGGAACCGCGACGCGATGATAGTCTCTCGTCGTATGACACCCAATCCAATTCTTTCCGTTGCCCGCAAAACCGCCGGCGCGAGCGCGCTCGCGTGGGCCGGCATGTTCCTTTTCTCGATGGCGAGTCCCGCGGCCGCGCAATCCAGCGCGCAGCCGCCGCTTTCCAGGACCGAACAGAAGATCCGCGACTATGTCCGTGCTCACGGGACTGACCAGGTCAATCTGCTCGAGAAGGCGGTCAACATCAGCAGCGGGACGTTCAATCTGGCTGGCGTCCGCGCGGTTGGAAAACTCTTCGAGCCCGAGTTCTCGTCGATCGGCTTCGAGACGAGCTGGATAGCGCTGCCGGACGCCGTGGGCCGCGCCGGTCACTTCTTCGCGGAGCGCAAAGGAACGAAGGGCAAGCGCCTGGTCCTGATCGGCCATCTCGACACCGTATTCGAGGGCGAAGGCGAACGGTTCGTGCGGCTGGATACGCTTGCGGCTGGCGCGGGGAGCTCCGACATGAAGGGCGGCGACCTCGTGATCCTGTACGCGCTCAAGGCCCTTCAGAGCGTCGGCGCGCTCGATGGAAGGAGAATCGTCGTCGCGCTGACTGGAGACGAGGAAGATGCGGGACCGCTGCACCTCGTTTCCCGCCAGCCGCTGATCGTTGTTGCGAAGCGCAGCGACATTGCGCTCGCGTTCGAAGAGGACGCGGGGAAGGGAACTGTCGCACGACGTGGCATGAGCGGCTGGGAGCTCGTCGTGAGTGCGAAGCAGGCGCACTCGTCCGGGATTTTCTCGCCCGGCACCGGCTACGGCGCGATCTACGAAGCCGCGAGAGTTCTGAACGCCTTTCGTGAGAAGCTGTCCAAAGAACAGTACCTGACGTTCAATCCAGCCGTCATCGTTGGCGGGACCGACGTGACCTACGACTCGACGAAGATCGCTGGAACCGCGGCGGGGAAGGACAACATCGTCGCCCCGCGCGTTTTTGCTCGCGGCGACCTCCGCTTCATTTCGCAGGACCAGCTGTTGAAAGCTCGCGAAGCGATGCGTGCGATTGTCGACGATCATCTGCCGGGAACGATCGCAACGATAAAGTTCGAGGACGGAAATCCCGCCATGCCTCCAACGAAGGGCAATCTCGCTCTCCTCGCGGTGGAAGACTCCGTCAGTCGCGCGCTGGGCCAGGGCCCGGTGGAGGCGCTCGATCCAGGCAAGCGGGGTGGAGGCGACATCTCATACATCTCCGAGTATGTCGACGCGCTGGACGGACTCGGCGTGAAGGGAATGAGATCCCACACGCCCGATGAGCGGGTAGATCTCCGCTCGATCGGGCCGGCGACCGAGCGCGCGGCGATTCTCATTTATCGGCTGACGCGCTGACTGGCTGTTGAGCTGAGACTCGTTGTGCGGCGAGTCTTCCTGAACATCCCGATCAATGCGTGATGCCAGAATCGGCGGAGCCCTAACGCCAGTATGAGAGCTCCGAGCGATTGGCTGCAACGCCGTGAGCCCCCTGCCTCGGTTATGTGGATCTCAGTTGGCGTCTACCACATGACCGCCAAGAATGAAAAAGTGTCCTGCGCGGTTGACACTGCCTATTGAAGCCGTCTAGCT
>JBGPHO010000193.1:0-5246 GCA_041484425.1 Gemmatimonadaceae bacterium | reverse complement strand
AAGGGACCTTTCTGCCTCAGGTATCCGCGCGACGCCACACCGGACACTGTTCCGGCCGCGTCCGACATCGAGGCGATTCCTCACGCGACGTGGGAAGTTCTCCGCCGCGGGACCAGTGCCGGACGCGATGCGGACAAGGTCATCGCGATCCTCGCTGTCGGCACCATGGTACTTGCATCGCTTGCAGCCGCGGACATCCTCGCGGATAGCGGCGTGAGCGCGACGGTCGTGAACTGCAGGTATCTCAAACCCCACGACGAGAGAGTGCTGGCCGAGATTGTCGGCGAGCACCGCAACATCCTGGTGGTAGAGGAAGGAACGGTCGTCAACGGCTTTGGATCGCACCTGGCGGCCGTGATCGCGGAGATGGATTCGTCGGTGAGAGTCGTGGCGCACGGAGTGAAGGACGACTTCGTGGATCAGGCGCCGCGCGCAAAGCAGCTTGCGCTACTTGGGCTCGACGCGCGCGGGATTGCGAAGCGCGCGAGCGATGCGTTCGGATTGGAGAGCTCGCGGGGCGCCCACCTTCGTGCCGTCTGATGCGGCTTGGCGTCATCGGGCATCAGGGATACGATGAGCTGCCTGAAATCCTGCGCACGCTCTTTCGAGTTGCGCCCGGCCTCGCGATCGAGCCGCTGCTCGAGCAGGGACTTCACGAGATAGCAGGGAAGGGCGCGCGTCTCGAGGATGCGCAGCAGCTTGATGCGCTCGTGACGTTGGGCGGCGATGGAACTCTGCTCCGCGGCGCGCGCTTTCTCGACGGACGCGACATTCCGATACTCGGCGTGAATCTCGGACGGGTGGGATTTCTCACCAGCTGCCTGAGCGAAGATTTCGAGCCCGCGCTCAAGAATCTGGCGAGCGGTGATTTCGTCGCGCAGCCGCGCATGGCTCTCACTGCCCGCGCGATCAACTCCGACGGCGAAGCGCGCAAGCAGTGGCGGGCGCTCAATGATTTCGTGCTTCACAAGGGCGGCTTCGCCCGCGTCGTGCGGTTGAACGTCTTCGTGGACGGTGAAAGCATCGGCACATACGCCTGCGATGGCGTCGTGATCTCCACTCCCACCGGGTCCACCGGTTACAGTCTTTCCGCCGGTGGACCGGTGGTGGTGCCGACTGTGGAGTCGATCATCATCACGCCGATCTCTCCGCACACTCTGGCGGTTCGCTCCCTCGTGATCCCGGCCGACGCCGAAGTGACGGTGGAAGCAAACGAGACTCCGACTGAACTTCTGGTTACGGTGGATGGACAGGTGGGAACGAGCTTCGTGAAAGGCGAGAAGCTCAAGGTGAGAAGGGCCGACAATCCCGTTCGCATCATCCGGTTTCCCGGTGCGACGTTTTTCGAGCGAATGCGGGTCAAACTCGGTTGGGGGGGATTGCCCGACCGCGACCAGCCGTACTGATGCTGACAGAGCTGCGCATCCGGAACTTCGCAATCATCGAGCAGGTGACGCTTCCGCTCGGGGAGGGCTTCAATGTCCTCTCCGGCGAGACGGGCGCAGGAAAGTCCATCATCGTTGGAGCGCTGGGACTGCTGCTCGGTGAGAGGGCGAGCGCGGATCTGATCCGCTCGGGGGCGGAAAAGGCGACGGTCGAGGGCGTGTTCGATGTCACCAACGTAAGGGGAATCGTCGAGCTGGCCGATGAACGCGGGATCGAAGTCGAGGACGACACTCTCGTTCTGAAGCGCGAGATCGCCACGAACGGACGTGGACGCGCCTGGATCAACGGTGCCACGGTGACCGCTACGGTGCTGGCCGAGATCGGGCGTCAGCTCGTGAATCTGCACGGCCAGCACGACGCGCAAACCCTGCTCGATGGCGAATCGCAGCGCCGGATCCTGGATGCGTTCGGCGGGGCAGAGCCGCAGGCTGGCATCGTTCGCGACACGTACACGGAGCTCTCGGGTGTCCGCCGCGAGATCTCGAGCCTCTCGTCACGCCGCGCCGAAGCGGAGAAGCGAGCCGATTACTTGAGGCACGTCGCCAAGGAGATCGAAGATGCGCGTCTCTCGCCGGGCGAAGACACGAAGCTCGAGGACGAAGCGCGGGTGCTGGAAAACGCCGACGAGCTCCGCACACTGGCGAGCAGCCTGAGCGAACTCCTTTCCGGCGAAGATGCGAGCGTGCTGAGTCAGCTCGGCGCATCTCAGCGTCCGCTGACATCCATAGAACGCATCGATCCTTCCGCGGCGCGGATGCAGGAGCTGTTCGACGCTGGCTATTACGCGCTACAGGAGCTGGCGCGGAGCGTGGAAGATTACGCCGCCTCCGTGGACCTCGACCCCGCGCGCCTCGACGACGTGCGGCAGCGTCGCGACCGGCTCTTCGGCCTGCTCAAGAAGTATGGCCCGACGCTCGATGCCGTCATCGAGGCTGGGCGTTCCGCGCGGTCGGAGCTGGATCTGATAGACACAGCGCAATTCGATCTCGCGAATCTCACCGCGCGCGAAGCGGATGTTCGCCGACGTCTGTCCGCGGCAGCGGAGAAACTTTCCGACCTGCGGCTCTCCGCGGCGAAGAAGCTCGCCAAGGCCGTCGACGCGCTGCTGCCGCCGCTGGGAATGCCTGATGGCCGTTTCTCGGTGTCTCTCGTCGCGCGCGACGAATCCACGGCTGAGGGCGCCGAAGATGTCGAGTTCCGCGTCGCGCTCAACGTCGGCCACGACGATCGCCCGCTTGCGCGCGTCGCGTCAGGCGGAGAGCTATCCCGCGTGATGCTCGCGCTCAAGACCATTCTCGCGCGCGTCGATATGGTGCCGACGTTGATCTTCGACGAAGTGGATGCCGGGATCGGCGGGCGCGTGGGGCTGCAGGTCGGTGACACGCTGCGCCGCGTGGCGAAGGAACACCAGGTGTTCGCGATCTCGCATCTGCCGCAGATCGCGGCTCGCGCGCATCACCACATCGTCGTCGCGAAAGGCGCCAAGGGCGGCGTGACGACCGCCGATATCACGGTGCTCGAGGGGACCAGCAGAGTGAACGAGATCGCGCGCATGCTGGGCGGGGATCCGGAAAGCAAGGTCAGTCGCGCACACGCGAAGGAATTGCTGGAGTCAGCCGCCGCGCCCGCGTGACCGGTCGCCCGGCTTAAACTGCGACACAGAACGGGATCCGAGATCTCAGAGGGCATAGATCTCGCTCGGTAGTAACTGCGCTCTGACCGTACCGTGCGCTTATCCTAGTACAACTGACCGCCCGTGCCATAACGCCACTCAGATACGTCGAAGGCGTAGTTACCAAAACCTGGTATCTACGCCTCTGACATCTCGGATCCGGTTCTTTTGTTGTTGGCTTGTCGAACTACTTCCCGCCGAATATCCTGGCGTAAAGCCTCAGCTGTATCTGATCGGTGAAGAACTTGGGCTGATTGCCACCCGCGCCCTTCACCGTCTGCCAGTGGAGGTACTGGACCTCGAACGGAACCTTCGCCTTCCCCTGCTCGAAGGAGTAGAGATTCGAGAATGAGATTCCGCCGCCGAGTCTGTGCTCGGTCTGCGCAGTCTCGAGGTCGAGCGTCGCCGCGTTGATCGTGATGTCGGAGAATCCCGTCACTGCAGCCGGAATCGTGAAGGTCCCGCTGTAGTCATCCTGCTTCTTGTTGCGGTACATGTACCAGCCGGAGACCGCCAGGAAGTCGTTGACCACGATGCGGGGCGCCGTTTCGAACTCGAACGTGGTGCCGAGCTGCCGGTGAACCGTCTGCTTGCGGTAGAGCGGAGCGAGCTCCTCGTTGGGCAGATCGAGGATGCGCATCACCTGGTCGTCGGAGAACGGTTTGTTGAAGCGCACAATGAATGACTGCCAGAAGCGGCTCCCGAGCAGAACATCGCCGAACCACCTGCCTTCGACTGTCTTCGCTTTGCGACCGGTGCCGATGTCGATGAAGTTGTCGGGCGATTCGATTTGAGCGGTCGGCAGGCGGAAGGTCACTCCGACGGCCGTACGGAAGTTCAGTCCCTTTGGCGACATTCTCGCCTCGGTGCTGCGCCCGAAGGTATCGAACACGGAGAACTTGCCGCCGATATCGATGTCTCCGACGTGGGAGCGGGTGACGGACTGCAGCGGGTCGGCGGCAATTCCGAACGGCGGTTCGGTCAGGATTCGCTGTGCATCACGCAAGGTGAGTCGGCCCTGGGAGGCAAAGGGGCCATTCGTAGTGATCGGGTTGCCGGGGCCAAGGAAGGTGGAGTAGAGAGCCTTGAATGCCTGGACTCGCGCTTCGATCGCCAGCTGCGCGTCGGTGCCGACGATCGGGATGAATGGCGAAGTCGAGTAGATCTGATTGACGCCGCCCGCGAACGCTCTCGAGTTGGCGATCAATGCCGCCGCGTTCGCCTGATTGGCGAGGAGAGCGGGACACGAGGGAGACACGGCGGGGTTGGCCTGGCACGCGGCGATCGAACCCTCGAGGGCGTTGGCCGCAGTCGTGAACTGCGTGAACATCGTCGCGTTCTGGGTAGCGGCCGCCGCTACTGCCAGTGCGGGATTGAACCCGAGGTTTCCCTGCGTTCCGCTGGTGTTGACGTTGAAGAAGGCCGAGCTCTGTGTTTGAACGTACGGAACCTGAATGCCGACGGAGAATCGCGACGAGAGTCCGGCCTCGAAGACGAACGGAAACGCCGCGACGTGATCGCGCAGGTTCACAACGGTGTTGCCGAGAGTCGCGAACCAGATGGGGTTTCCAGTCAGCTGCTGTAGTCCGGTCTGCAAAGAAACGAGATTCGGAAACTGTCTCACGCCAATGGTATCGAGGGTGAAATCGATGCCGAGCGGCTCCAGGGCGCCGTCGGGGCGTCCCGGGGTGTCTTTGCCGTAGCGCTCGTTGAACCAGGTCCAATTCCCGAGGGTCCGGAACCGGAACACACCCCGAGGAAGCACCAGGGCGTCGTCACCAACACCGAGCACGCGTTGAGCGCCTGCCGGATTGGCGAAAATCGCCGTGAATGCCAGAGCTACGGTGGAAACGCTGACCAAAAGACGCCGCATAGGTTCTCCGCACGGTGTGAACGGGCATTAGAGGCGTTCGTTTCAGTAAGAGACGTCCGCCGGCGGGGAGACGTTATCATTCCGCGCGACGTTTTGTCAACTTGAAATGCGAGACGCAGAGAGACGCAGGCACCGCTTGTTGGCGTCGTTTTTCGCCGGTAGCTTTGTCATTGCTTGCGGGAATAGCTCAGTTGGTAGAGCACAACCTTGCCAAGGTTGGGGTCGCGGGTTCGAGTCCCGTTTCCCGCTTCGTTT
>JBGPHO010000192.1:0-5247 GCA_041484425.1 Gemmatimonadaceae bacterium | reverse complement strand
ACGCAGCGGATAGCTCGCAGCGTTAAGCGGGTAGCGGGCCGCAGCGTTGTTGTTTCGCAAATCATGCAACGGATCTCTCCTGCAATACACCAGCAACGACTTCAAGCGAACTTCCGATTGCCGCTAGCGCCACTCCGACGTGGTAGATCAGATCCGCCGCCTCTTCGCTGGCACGAGCGGCGTCTCCATCGGCGCATGCCGCAATGAGCTCGGCACTTTCTTCACCGATTTTCTTGAGCCGAAGATTGCGGTCGACAAGCAGCTCGCGTGTGTAGCTTAGCGGCCTCCTCGCTTCTTCAGGCGATCTCGACCCGGCCTCGCGCCTGGATTCCTCCTTTACTTGCTCATGCCGGAGCGCGATCGTCGCCGCCAGCGCCGACCAGGCATTCGGTGCAGCGCTCTCGGCGAAACACGAAACCGCACCGGTGTGACACGCCGGTCCGGCAGAGACCACGCGGGCGAGCACCGTGTCGCCGTCGCAATCGAGCGTGAGGGACACGACTCTCTGCACGTTGCCGCTGGTTGCGCCCTTCCGCCACAGGCCGCGTGTACGGGAGCGGTAATGCATCTCGCCGGTCTCTGCGGTGCGCTCGAGCGCTTCGCGGTCTGCGTTCGCCACCATCAGCACTCTGCCGGTCACCGCGTCCTGCGTCACGACCACGACGGTCCCGCTGCCCTTGTCGAAACGCACTGCGTCGAGATTCAAGCGCGCGCTCATGAAGCAGTTCCCGCTGAAGCGACTGCTGTCGAGGGGGCGAGAATCTCCCGCACGACCCCCGCAAGCTCTGCGTTGGTCGCGATCACGTCGCCACCAAACGCGGTAGGCCGACCTCGCCAATCGGTAAACACTCCGCCAGCCTCTTCGATGATCGGCAGCAGCGCAGCGCCGTCCCAATCCGCGATCACATCGTCCACCATGATGTCGGCGCGCCCGGTGGCGACAAGAAGGTACCCGTAGCAGTCCCCCCACGTCCGCATGGTGCGTGCACCATTCTGGAGCTGCATCCAGCGCTCGCGCCTCGCCGCATCGCGCATGAAGCGCGCGTCTGTCGTGACCAGGCGCGCTTCGGCAAGCTCCGCGACAGTGGACACGCGCGCGCGCGATCCGTTCCACCAGCATCCTTCGCCGCGAGCCGCAACTATGATCTCGTCGAGCGCGGGAAAATACGCAGCCCCGGCGATCACGCTTTCGCCTTCGGCGACAGCGACAAGCGTTCCCCAGAGCGGGACCCTCTGGAGAAACGTGTACGTTCCGTCGATCGGATCGAGGATCCATCGTCGCGCCGCACCCGGCCGCACCGGTGGCAGCTCTTCGCCGATGATTCCGTCGTCCGGAAATCGCAGCTCGATCCACTCGCGAGCGCCCTGTTCCGCCGTGATGTCGGCAACGCTCACCGGCGATCCATCTTTCTTGATGCGGGTGTCCGGATTCTTGCCGTAATGACCCCTCGCGATGTCACCGGCGATGCGGGCGACCTTCGCGACCGCGTCCATGTAAATGTCGGCATCAGTCATGCAGCCGTCCTCACTGAAATGCTGGCCGCTTGCAGCGCCGATTTTATGCTCCGTATGTCCGTGGTGCCATCGTGGAGCACGCCGGCCAAAAGCGCGGCGTCGGCACCACCGCGAACAAAAGCGTCAACGACGTCGCGAGCCGAGCCCGCGCCGCCCGATGCGACGACTGGCACTGTAACCAGCGCCGCTACTGCCGACAGCAATTCGATGTCGTAGCCGGAGCGACCTCCGTCACGATCGATGCTCGTCAGAAGGATCTCGCCGGCGCCCAGCTCCGCGCACCGTTTCGCCCATTCAATGGCGTCCAGTCCTGTAGGCTGCCTCCCCCCATTCACGTAGACTTCCCACATCCCACCCCTTCTGAGGGCGTCGATGCTCGCGACCACGCACTGCGATCCGAATCGGCTGGCCGCGCGCGTCAACAGCTTCGGGTGCCGAACGGCTGCGGAGTTGACCGCGATCTTGTCCGCCCCGGCGCGCAATGCGTTCGCGATATCTTCCACCGTTCGCATCCCCCCTCCGACCGTCAGCGGAATGAACAACCGCTCGGCCGTGCGTCGCACGAGCTCCAGCAACGTACCTCTCCCTTCGTCAGTGGCGGCGATGTCGAGATAGACGATTTCATCCGCGCCCTGCGCCTCGTAGCGCTCGGCGAGCACAACCGGATCGCCGGCGTCGCGAAGATTTACGAAGCTCGTTCCCTTGACGACGCGGCCGCCCATCACGTCGAGACACGCGATGATTCTATTCGTCAGCATCAGTCACACTCAGCGAAATCGATCCTTTCGTGCTGACCGTTTCTCCGGTATCCACGAGCGCGTCACGAAGTGCCAGCCCGAGCGCCTTGAACGCGGCTTCCACGATGTGATGCCGGTCGCTTCCGCGCAGCACGAGGATGTGAATGGTCGCGCCCGCCTCGTTGCTGAACGATCGCATCCAGTGATCGTAGAGATGGCTCGGCAGCGGCCCCTCGTAGTAGGGCCGTCCGCCGATGTCGACCGATACCTGAACAAGAGCGTCGTCCATCGGCACCACACGATTGCCGTATCGCGCCGCTCCCGCTGGAACGATCTCCCTGAACGCGCTGCCGAGCGTCAGCGCGACGTCCTCGACCAGGTGATGCGTTAGATCACTGCGCGCCTGCACGTCGAGAGTCAACCCGGAGTAGCGGGCGAAGGCATTGAGCATGTGATCGAGAAAGCGGTTTCCCGTTTCGGTGCTGCTCTTTCCACCCCCGCCCCGCAGCTCCACGCGGATGGAAGTTTCGGTCGTCTCTCGCTTCGCGACGCTCATTCAGGGAACTCCTCGATGATTGATTGCGGATCCAGCGCGCCCGTATAGAGCGCCATTCCGACGACCGCCGCGCTGACACCCAACTCGGCCAGCACGCGGAGGTCATCAACGCTGCGCACGCCCCCGGATGCCTGAAGTGGCGGCTTCGAGCGGAGGGCGAGCTCTCGCATCAGAGTCACGTCGGGGCCTTCCATGCGACCTTCTTTCTCAACCGCCGTGACGAGAATCGCGGCGAGGGGAAGCGGGCTCACCTCGTCGATGAAGTCGACCACGTTCTGCAAGCCCGTTTCCGACCAACCGCGTGTCACCACACGTCGCGCTCTTGTATCCGCGGCGACTATGATCCTGTTCGGGTAGCGGGATACCACAACCTCGAGCCAGGCGCGGTCCTCGATGGCGCGCGTACCAAGCACGACTTCGGATGCACCGGCGGCGAGCAATTCCGCGATCGTGTCGAGATCACGCACTCCGCCGCCACATTGCACCCTCAAAGACTTATCACGGCGAATCCATTTCGTGGCGCCCGGGACAAGAATTGATCTCACGATCTCTCGGTTCGATCCGCGGCCCGTCGCGGCGTCGAGATCGACGAGATGAATGCGACCAAATCCCAATCGCACCCACTCTTCGGCGACAGCCAGCGGATTCGGGATTCGGATGCGCTCGTCAGCGTATGATCCACCGACGAGCTGCACGCATACGCCGTCGCGCAGGTCAATGGCGGGAACTACCTGCATTCGATCAGATCCTCGATCACCGCGTTGACGAAAGCGCGTCCTGCGAACGAGCTCTTCTCCGGGTGGAACTGGACGCCGACGGTATTCGCGCTGCGAATCATCGAGGCGAACCTGGCGTCCTGATGCGTCGTCCAGGCGAGGATCGCCGATTCATCCTCGGGCTGACAGATGTAGGCGTTGGCGAAGTACGCGGTCCCGAGGGTGGCTCTTTTCTGTCCATTTCCACTCTCACGCCACTCGATATCGTTCCAACCCATGTGCGGCACTGTCGGCGTGCGGAGGCGCGTGACCTTGCCCGGGATGAGCCCAACGCCACTTCCCGGCGACTCTTCACTCGTATCGAAAAGGAGCTGCATGCCGAGGCAGATGCCAAGACACGGCAGACCATCTGAAAGTGCGGCGCGGAGATCGGCCTGCGCGCTCCGCATGGCGCTTGCGGCGGCGCCAAAGGCTCCCACACCGGGAAGAACGAGACAATCGGCTTTCATCGCGACGCGCAGGGCGGTCTCGACGGTGATGTTCCTATCATCCGCCGCGATCGCCTTCACCAACGAGTGGAGGTTGCCGGCGCCGTAATCGAAGATCGCGAGACGCGTCATGTTGCCTCGCGCGAGGTTGTCGCGAGTTGACTCATGTCGACGTTACCCAGCGCGTCGAGGCAGCGCTGCATCATGTCCCACGGTCCAATCGCGATCCGGATCGCGTCACCGATGCCGGCAAGGCCCGGCATCTCCCGCACGCGGATTCCCGCTCGCTCGAGGCGGCTTGATGTCGCGCCGCAATCGTCGACAGGCACCAGCACGAAATTGGCCGACGACTCCAGTGACGCGATGCCGCGCTTTGCCAGCTCCGCGCGGAAGTCCGACCGATTGGCGACAACTTCGTTTACGCGTTCGTTCACCCAGGCCCGGTCACTGTCCAGAGCGGCGATCGCCGCGCGCTCCGCTAGCGCGTTGACCTTGTACGGGCCGCGCGCTTTGAGAACTTCGGCGATCAGTTCCGCCGAGCCAATACCGTAACCCAGTCGGAGCCCAGCGAGTCCGAATGCCTTCGACATCGTTCGCGTGACAAGGACCGGGCGACCGCTCGATGCAAGATCGGTGAAGCTCTCGCCACCGAACTCGACGTACGCCTGATCGATGATCACGAGCCCGCGCGCGTTCTCTACGATGTGCTCGACCGTTCTGCGGGGCAGGGCTCCGCCGGTGGGATTGTTGGGCGAGCACAGGTAAATGATGCGCGCGCCCGTCTCGAGCATCGCATCGACATCGACGTCGAAGGAGGGAGTGAGCGGAATCGCAACTGGACAGAGCCCGTTCGTCCGGGCGAAAACCGGAATCATGCTGAACGACGGCTCGGGCAGACACAGCAGCTCACCGGGTTCGGCGAAGGCTCGGATGGCGGAATCGAGCACGTCGTCAGAGCCGCAGCCGCACGCGATCATCTCGGCCGATACACCGGCATAATCGGCCAGTGACGCGGCGAGTGCCGGTTCGTAGGCAACCGGATAACGCGTGACGTCTTCGCCTTGGACCGCCGCGAGCGCGCGCAACGCCGCGGGTGGCGCTCCCCACAGGTTCGTGTTGTCGCTGAGGTCGACGCTGCACCGGCCGCGCGGCGTGGAGTAAAGCGCGATCCCGCGATAACTCTCGCGCGCCAGAGCAGCGACGGAGCCGGCTCCGCGATTATCGGCGACGGAGTT
>JBGPHO010000191.1:0-5258 GCA_041484425.1 Gemmatimonadaceae bacterium | reverse complement strand
GTGTCGGTCCCCCCATCCAGAGCCGGCCCGTCGCGCAGGATCCGCCTGGGGGGAGCGATGCTCGCGCTGTCTGTTGCAACCATCGGTCAGCAGGCGAAGGCGCAAGGCGCCCAGTTGATGGCCGTCGCCCCTTCGCGCGCCGATTCCGGCAAGGCGCCCACAGACAGCGTAGCCTCCACCAAGGCGGCCGCGGCCGCGGCACTTCCAAAATGGTTCGACGACCTCGCGGTCAACGCCTTCGTCTCCACCGCCTACGAGTACAACGGCAACCGTCCAACGACTGGCGCGACCAGCTATCGCGTCTTCGACTTCAATGACAACTCCTTCAACCTCGATGTCGCCGAGCTGGTGGTGCAGATCGCAGCCTCCAAGCCGAACGACGCCGGCTTTCGCGTGGACTTCGACGCGGGCAACTCGATCCCGCAGATCACCAAGACACAGGATCAGACCGCTGCGCAGTTCGACCTGAAGCAGGCGTTCGCGAGCTATATCGCGCCCATCGGCTCCGGGCTGCGCTTCGATGTTGGGAAGTTCGTCACGCACCTCGGCTACGAGGTGATCGAAGGCTACGACGGCTACAACGACAACTACAGCCGGTCGATCCTCTTCGGCTACGCCATTCCATTCACGCACACGGGAGTCAAGGCGAGCTACGCCTTCTCGAGCAAGGTGGCCGGGATGGTCGAGGTGGTGAATGGGTGTGACCTCCTGCGCGACAATAACCGCTCGAAGTCTGTCGGCGCCCAGCTCAGCCTGACACCGGTGGCGCCGCTCAGCGTGCTGCTCAACTGGATCGGAGGGCCTGAGCTCCCTAACAACAACCACTCGAACCGCAACGTGTTCGACCTGGTGGCCATTCTCAAGCCGACAAGCACGCTGACGCTTGGCGTAAACGGCGACTACGGGAAAGAGGACGGCACGAGTCTCGTGAATCCCGGGTCCGACGCGACGTGGAAGGGGATCGCGGGCTACGGGACCCTTGCGCTGACGAACAAGTTCTCCGTCGCGCTGCGCGGCGAGACGTTCCACGACGAAGGTGGTGTGCGACTTGGTACCGGCACCCGGGCCGTGCTGTCGGAGGGAACGTTCACGCCGTCATACAAGTTCACGGATCACGTCCTTCTTCGGGGCGAGGCGCGCTACGACAAGGCGAACCAGCCGATCCTTTCCAAGCGGGGCACGCTCGCCGACAAGCAGGCCACCGTAGCGGCTAACGTGATCTTCGTGTACTGAGGCTGGAAACTGACAATTGCAACTGAATAGGCCGGAGGCGACGGTGGCAGAGATGCCAGTTTGTTAGTTCACTACGCCCTGACTTACTCCTGTGGCGTGAGGGCAACTGCTTGTGCCCAGCACGCCATTAGTAAAGTCAGGGCGTCGTGAACTAAGTCACTGGCAACTTACCTACTGGGACCTCCCGCCTATTCAGTTGCAGTTATCAGTTATTACGCCGACACTGCCTTGACCAGCGCCGCCGCGATCGCGCGGCCTGCGTCTTCGGTCGAGTAGGACATAGCTCCGGGCGGCGCAATATCGGCCGTCACAAGTCCTTCATCGATCGTCTCGGTGACGGCTTTCTCAACGGCCCGCGCCTCTTCCTCGAGGCCGAATGAATGTCTGAGCATCAGCGCCACGCTCAGGATCGTTCCGATCGGATTCGCGATCCCACGGCCGGCGATGTCGGGCGCCGAGCCATGGATCGGCTCGTAGAGTCCGCGCCGCACGCGGGGACGGTTCCCATCTCGCCCCGCGGTGTCGTCGCCCGGAGAGGCCGAACGCACCCCATTTCGCGCCGCAGTGTCGTCGCCCAGCGACGCTGACGGAAGCACCCCCAACGATCCGGCCAGCATCGACGCCTCGTCGGTGAGAATGTCGCCGAACATGTTCTCCGTGACGATCACATCGAAGCTCCGCGGATCACGTAGAAGCTGCATCGCGCAGGCGTCCACCAGCAGGTGATCGAGCGCGACGTCAGGGAACTCATCGCGCAACAGGCGAGTGACGGTCGATCTCCAGAGCCGCGAAGTCTCGAGCACGTTTGCCTTGTCCACGGATGTGAGCTTGCGCCGCCTGGTGCGCGCGAGCTGCGCCGCCACCCGTGTCACGCGCTCGATCTCGACGGTCGTATACACGCACTCGTCGACGGCGCGTTCGCCACCGGGCACTTTTTCGCGGTGCTTCTCACCAAAATAGATGCCGCCCGTTAGCTCGCGCACCACGACGAAGTCGACCCCGTCCAATCGTTCTGCGCGCAGGGGCGATGCGGCGGCAAGTGATGGATGCACGGTCACGGGACGCAGATTGGCGTAGACCTGCAATTCGCGCCGGAGACCGAGCAATCCTTGCTCCGGGCGCTGACGCGCGTCGGGATTGTCCCAGCGCGGGCCACCGACGGCGCCAAGCAGAACGGCATCGGCGGATTTGCAGAGTTCGACTGTTTCTGGCGGTAGAGGAGTTCCTCGGGCATCGAGCGCACAGCCACCGATCAAGCCCTCGCGAAACTCGAACGCATGATCCCACCGTTCGGCCACCGCGCGGAGCACACGGGCACCTTCGGCCACTACCTCCGGACCGATCCCGTCGCCCGGTAGCAGCGCAATCGTCAGCGCGTGCACACGCGGCTGGTATGCGTCGACTCGTAAGCGGCGATCGCGGCGTCCTGTTCGAGGAGGAATCCGAGCTGGTCGACGCCGTTCAACAGACAGTGCCGGGCGAACGGGTCCACCGCAAAAGCGTGCGTCGTTCCGTCGGGGAGCCTCGCGGTCTGCGCCTCCAGATCGATCGTGACGAGCGCGCGCGGTGATGCCGCGAGCTGCTCCAGCAACGCGGCGTGCGCGGACGTCGAAAGAGCGACGGGAAGCAGTCCCGTCTTGAGGGCGTTGTTCCGGAAGATGTCGGCGAAACCGGTGCTGACGACGGCGCGAAACCCGAAATCGAGCAGCGCCCAGGGTGCGTGCTCGCGGGAGGAGCCGCAGCCGAAGTTGTGGCCCGCGACAAGGATCGACGCGTTGCGCGCGTCCGGCGAGTTGAGTGGGAACTCGGGCCGTGGTCGCCCGTGCCCGTCCACGCGCCAGTCGGCGAAGAGATGCTCGCCGAGTCCCCGACGCTCGATCGTCTTGAGAAAGCGGGCCGGAATGATCTGATCCGTATCCACGTTCTCGGCGGGCAGCACGACGCAGGAAGACGTGAGCGCGGTGAACGGCTCCATCACTTTCGCCTTCACGAAAGACTTCGCACGTCAGCGATGGCGCCGCTCACGGCGGTCGCGGCCGCGGTGAGGGGACTGGCCAGAAATGTCCGGCCGCCCTTGCCCTGACGTCCCTCGAAGTTGCGATTGCTGGTACTCACCGCGCTTTGGCCGGGCTCGAGCTGATCGCCATTCATTGCGATGCACATCGAGCAGCCGGCCTCCCGCCATTCGGCGCCTGCCTCGAGGAAAATGCGATCGAGTCCCTCTGCTTCGGCTTCACGTTTCACGGTGCTGGAGCCGGGAACGACGAGCATCCGTACGCCGTTGGCGACGCGCCGCCCGCGCATCACCGCCGCCGCCTCTCGTAGATCGGAGATTCGGGAATTAGTGCAGCTTCCCACGAATACGACATCGACTGCGTGTCCAAGAAGAGATTGTCCCGGCTCGAGCCCCATGTAGCGAAGTGCCTTGTCGAGATCGACGCGCTCCGCGCCGCTCCCAGCATCGATGGGGTCCGGAACGCGTCCGTCAATCGGGATCGCCATCGACGGGTTGGTGCCGAACGTGATCATCGGCGCGAGGCTCGCAGCGTCGAGGCGAACGGAGCGGTCGTAGGATGCACCTTCATCGCTCGCGAGGTCATTCCAGCGAGCAAGCGCCGCATCCCAATCCGCGCCGGCGGGCGCGAACGGACGGCCGGCGATGTAGTCGAACGTAGTCTCGTCGGGCGCGATGAGGCCGGCTCGCGCGCCCGCCTCGATCGACATGTTGCAGATCGTCATGCGCTCTTCCATGCCGAGCGAGCGAATGGCCGAGCCGGAATACTCCAGCACATGGCCGGTGGCGCCGCCGATGCCGATCTTCGCGATGATGGCAAGTATGATGTCCTTTGCCGTAACGCCGCGAGGAAGCGTACCATCAATGCGAAGCTCCATGTTGCGCGGCTTGCGCTGCAGCAGCGTCTGAGTAGCGAGCACATGGCCCACCTCCGACGTGCCGATTCCGAATGCCAGCGCCCCGAACGCCCCGTGCGTGCTCGTGTGGCTGTCGCCGCAGACAATGGTCATGCCGGGCTGAGTGAGACCCTGCTCGGGACCGATGACGTGGACGATCCCCTGGCGGGTGTCATCCAGACCGAAGAGTTTGATTCCGAACTCCTCGCAGTTGGTCTCGAGTTGTTTTAGCTGCGCCGAGGCCTGAACGTCGAGGACCTGGAGACGACCTGCCGAGCGGGGCGTGGTCGGTGTCGAGTGATCCATCGTCGCCAGCGTGAGATCCGGACGTCTGACGGGGACGCCCCGATCGTGCAGCTCGGCGAACGCCTGCGGCGATGTCACCTCGTGCACGAGGTGGAGGTCGACGTAGAGGACGGCCGGGGTGCTCTCGGTCTCGGGGCGAACGAGGTGGGCGGCCCAGATTTTGTCGACCAGGGTTTTCGGGATCATCGGGCTTCCGTAATCATGATTCTTGATCGCTTCTCAATTATTCGTAGGCATTCAACATTACGCTATGCCTTGCCGGAAAACAAAACAACGCTGCCGCCCGCTCCCCGCTAAACGCTGTTAGCTACCCGCTTTACTGCGACGGGACAGACTGCGGTTGATTTACACTAAACAAAACGCGTGGTTTTTCAGGTGACTGCGCCCAAATCGGTCCCGTCGTACGCAGCGGATAGCTCGCAGCGTTAAGCGGGTAGCGGGCCGCAGCGTTGTTGTTTCGCAAATCATGCAACGGATCTCTCCTGCAATACACCAGCAACGAGTTCAAGCGAACTTCCGATTGCCGCTAGCGCCACTCCGACGTGGTAGATCAGATCCGCCGCCTCTTCGCTCGCACGAGCGGCGTCTCCATCGGCGCATGCCGCAATGAGCTCGGCGCTTTCTTCGCCGATTTTCTTGAGCCGTAGATTGCGGTCAACAAGGAGCGCGCGGGTGTAGCTTGGCGGCTTTCTCGCTTCTTCGGGCGATCTCGACCCGGCCTCGCGCCTGGATTCCTCCTTCACTTGCTCATGCCGGAGCGCGATCGTCGCCGCCAGCGCCGACCAGACATTCGGTGCACCGCGCTCGTC
>JBGPHO010000190.1:0-5296 GCA_041484425.1 Gemmatimonadaceae bacterium | reverse complement strand
GTGCGCGCCTGCCGTGTAGCCATCGGCGATGTGCACGCGGCGGGCGTGGCACTGGGCACAGGTCTCGATCTCGTGATCGGTGCGGCGCGGCGCGCTGCGATAGGGAATTCCCGACGTCGAACCGGTGGTCCAATGCACGGCACGACGCTCGGTGAGCCGCGCGTCGAGTCCATCGTCGCGCCAGAAGACGGGGCGCAACCAGGCGGGATAGCGCCCCCACCGTGCGTGCCGCGAGCCAGGGCCATGACACGCTTCGCACGCCACGTTGATTTCAGCGAACGACGTGCGGAACTCATTGGTGCGCTCGTTGTAGCCCTTTCGGAAGGCCGTCGAATGACAGTCGCCGCAATTGGAATTCCAGTTATACTGACTCCCCGTCCAGTGGAGCTCGTCCCGCAGTCCAGCGCCGTGATCAGGCGTGAGCGAGAACCAGCGTTGCCCGCCCTGGACGGCGGGGCGGGCGTCCCAAGCTACGGTGAGCGCCTGCACGCGTCCGCCGGTGAGCTCCACGAGGTACTGCTGGAGCGGATAGACACCGAACGTCCAGCGGATCTCGTAATCGTGCAGCGCGCCGTCTTCGCCGTCGGTGTTCACGTAGTAGCGATCGGCGCGGCGGAAGAACGTCGACGTGACGGCGCCGCTCGTGAAGCGCGTGGTGTCGAACCGGCCGAGCACCGTGCCAAACTTGGCCTCCTGCATGGCGGCGGCGTGCTGCGACGATTTCCAGGACGCGTCCTCGGCGGCGTGGCACGAGGCGCACGCTGTGGCGCCGACGAACTCAGCGCGCGGCGCACCAGTTGGCTGGGTTGCCTGTTGCCAATGCCGGCCGACGGCGAAAGCCGCAAACGCGATCGCGATCAGGACGACAGCGGCCGTTGCTGCGACCCGGAAGCGCGTGTTCAATGGCATCCCTAGCAAGTAACCTGAATCGGTCGTGCCCTACGTTCCAACAACGTAGGAAATGACCCGGGTGGGTTTCGAACCCACGACCTACGGATTAAAAGTCCGTTGCTCTACCAACTGAGCTACCGGGTCTTGATGGCCTTCAAGATACAACGGAGAGTGCATCGAGTCAGCCGGTTGCGCGCAGCTTGTCGAACGACTTGGGCAGTCAGGCCGAATGCGCCGCCGGCAACGAGAGAAGAAAGGCACAGCCCTTTCCTACTTCGCTTTCGACCGTCAGCGACCCGTTCATCTGGCGTGCAAGATCGCGGCTGATCGCGAGACCCGATCCGGTTCCCTCGTGCGTGCTTTTCAAGGTGCGGTCCGGCCGGTGGAAAGGCTTGTTGATGGCGTGCGTCCACTGTCCGGAAGTCGCCCTCCGAACATCACAAATCTGCGTTAGTGGCCCTCTGGCGGGGCTCCCGCTACGAGCCGGGCTCTTTTGGTGGCTCTGCGCGATGAAGAGTCGTCCTCACAGTACCCCGAATCAGGGGCGCGAAAATGCCGTTTGCATTCTCAAAGGTGAACGCGGTGATTCGCGCCGTGCGGATGTCTCGCCAGCGTGAGGTTGCCGCTGCGCGCATGGCTGCGCTCGAAGAGAGCAATCATCTCCTTCAGAATCAGGCCCGCCAGCTCGAGAATCAGACCAACGAGGCCCGTGAGCTGGCACACGAGCTCGCCCTCACCAACGAGGAATTGCGCGCCGTCATCAGCGAGGCAAGAAAGGCGTGGGCAGCCGCTGACTCAGCCAATCGCTCGAAAGCCGAGTTTCTTACGGTGATGAGTCACGAGCTGCGGACTCCGCTCAACTCGATCGGTGGGTACGTCGATCTGCTGGAGATGGAGCTGCGCGGACCGCTCACCGACGCGCAGAAATCCGACCTCGCTCGCATCAAGCGCAGCCAGCTGCACCTGCTTGGAATCATCAATGACATTTTGAACTTTACCAGGCTCGAAGCCACAGAGGTGAAGTACGACATCATCGATGTGCCGGTCCGCGCCCTGCTCGCCGACCTCGACGCCGTGGTAGGCTCGCTCGCGCGCGCCAAGTCATTGGCGTATCGGTGCGACTCGCCCCCCGGCAACGTGTACGCGCGCAGCGACGCCGACAAGCTTCGGCAGATCATGATCAACCTCCTCTCCAACGCAGTGAAGTTCACACCGTCGGGGGGACGCGTCAGGGTTTCGTGCACCTTGAAGGAAAAATCGGTTTCGGTCCACGTCGAGGACAGCGGACCGGGAATTCCCCACGACAAGCACGAAGCCGTGTTCGAACCATTCGTACAGCTCGATCGCGGGCTGACACGCACGACCGACGGCACGGGACTGGGCCTGGCAATCAGCCGAGGGCTGGCGCGGGGGATGGGGGGAGACATACTCCTGAGGAGCGATCCTGGTGTCGGCTCCGTCTTCACAGTGACCGTACCGCTCGCGGCTCCTCGCACGCCCTCAACCAAAGCAGCGGCGATCCGGCATCGAAGGTAGACCGGCGGATTAAGTCGGAGGAAAACCTCGCGTTCAACTGCAACTGCGAGAACAGCTGGGTGGGCGGTGGGGCCAGCCTTGCGCCCCGGCCCCCCTCGTGGGATGTTCGCTGTCCCACAGCCTCCTGCTCAATGTCAAGCAGAAACAGATTCCTCCGCGTCGCGGCCGTCGCCGGCTCGGCCGCCTGCGCATCGGCCTCGCCTCAGCACCAAACAGTGACCGCGCCGAGTCCCGAAATCGCTACCGGATCACAGCTTCAGGCGAAGACCGCGGGAATGGAGAGACGCGACGGATTCATTCCGCTGTACCTCGATCCGAAGCAGGGGAAGATCTACCTGGAGATTCCGCGCGACTCCACCAGGGCGTTGATGTTCGTCAGTCTCGCCACCGGGCTTGGATCGAATCCGATCGGCCTCGACCGGGGCGCAAGCGGGGATTCGTACGTCGCACGCTTCGACAAGAACGGGGACCGCCTCCTCGTCGTCTTCGAGAACTGGAGCTACCGCACGTCGGCGCTGGACAATCCCGACCATGCGAGATCCGTCCTTGAGGCCTTTCCGCCGAGCACGCCGGCATCGCTCCCGATCATTGCACAGGATGGACAACGGCTGGTCGTCGATGCGACGGAGTTTTTCATGCGCGATTGGAACGACGTGGCAGAAGCCGTCGCCTCGAGCAACGAGGGCGCGTACTCCGTCGCTCGAGACAGGTCGAGCATTTACAGAGCGAACACGAAGGCATTTCCGCAGAACACCGAAGTCGACGTCTCACTCACATTCGCCGCTCAGGGAAGACCTGGGCAAACCATCTCGTCGATAGTTCCCGACGGAAAATCGTTTACGCTCAGGCAGCACATCTCACTGCTACCACTTCCCGATCCCGGCTACAAGCCGCGCGCGCTCGACCCGCGGGTCGGGTTCTCCGCAGTCGTCTTCAAGGACTACGCGCAGCCCATTCAGCTGCCACTAGAGCAGCGGTGGATCGCGCGTCACCGACTCGAGCGCGTCAACCCCGCGGATGCGAACAGTCCGATCAGGAATCCGCTCGTCTACTACATCGACCGCGGAATTCCGGAGCCGATCCGAACCGCGACGAAGCAGGGCGTCAGCTGGTGGATCGAAGCATTCGACCGCGCCGGACTCAAGGGTGGCTTCAAGGTCGAGGATTTGCCCGAGGGCGTGGACCCGATGGATGCTCGTTACAACGTCGTCCAGTGGGAGAATCGTAACGAGCGCGGCTGGTCGGTCGGAGGCTCGCTCGGCGATCCGCGGACTGGCGAGATCATCAAAGGCATGGCGCGTCTGGATTCGCACCGCGCCCGGACGGATTACAACATCTACGCCGGACTGTTCGGCGCCGACGCGGCTGCCGCTGACACCGCGTTCGTGCTGGCTCGCGTCCGTCAGGTCAGCGCGCACGAAGTGGGACACACTCTGGGCCTGTCTCACAACTACATCGCCTCGACCTACGATCGCGGATCGGTCATGGACTATCCCCCGCCCCGCGTCACGGTCAACTCGGCTGGCGACATCGACGTCTCGAACGCTTATGCCACGGGCCCCGGCGCGTACGATGTGTTCGCCATTCACTGGGGGTACGGCATTTTCCCCTCCGGCTCCGAGCAGGACTCCCTGCGAGCAATCGTCGAGGACGGCTTGCGGCGCGGACTTCTTTTCCTCTCGGATGCCGACGCGCGCCCCGATTTCGCGTCGGACCCTCGAACGAATCTCTGGGATGACGCGCCGACGCCCACCGAGTTTCTACGTCGCGAGATGGCGGCGCGGAGCGTGGCGATGTCCAGATTTGGGGAGCGCAACATCCGAGTCGGAGAGCCGATCGCGTTTCTGCAGGAACGCTTCGTTCCCCTTTATCTCATGCACCGTTTCGCGCTCAATTCTCTGACCAAGACGATCGGCGGAATGGAGTACGCGAACGCGATACGGGGCGACCGGGCGCAGGCGACTCGCCCGATCGACGCGGCCACCCAGCGCGCGGCGCTGGCGACTCTGATTTCCGCGCTCGAGCCGCGTGAGCTTGCGATCCCCGATACGGTCCTCACGCTGCTCGGACCGCGGCCGTTTTCCTACCAGCCGTACGTCGAGTTGTTCAGCAGCCGCACGAGGCCGGCGTTCGACGAGCTGGGAGCGGCGCGCACGCTCGCTCAGATGATCGTGGATGGCGTTCTTCAGCGTGAGCGCGCCGCGCGCGTCGTAGCATTTCAGACCCGCATGCCGAACCCGCTCACGCTCGGCGAAGTAGTCGACGCGTTGACCTCCGATTGGAGCGCGCCCAGGCTTGCCAGTCCAAAGCTTGACGCGCTGCGAAGGGTCGCGCAGCGAGCGGTCGTCGATCGCATGCTGCTTCTGGCCGCGGACAAGGAGGCGGCACCCGAGGTCCGCTCTCTGGTCGAGCTCAAGATGAATTCCCTGCGCTCGCGCAGCCGCGCGCTTGGCTCGTCTGGAGATGAACAGCGCCGCGCGCACTGGATGAGCATTGCCGCGGACCTGAATCGCTGGCTCGAGCGCCAGGAGCTTCCGTCCCCGACTCCGGCGCTACGGGCGCCGCCCGGAGATCCGTTCGGCATCGATTGGTAATGCACCACAAGCCCCGTCGAGCGAGTCGTGGGAGCCACTTTCCGACACGCACCTCTCGGCCCGGGCGATCGCGACCTATCATGCTGTGATTCTTGCAGTGTTGAGACGCTGAAACTATTGTCCGCAGCAGCGCTTGGCTGCTCCAGTTGTGTCCGCTTTCTCTTCTCCACAGGCCCACTTGGCCAACGATCAAGCATTGACGAGCCCCGCCCGGCTCGCTGCTCTCCACAACACAGGACTTCTCGAGACAGCCGCTGACGACCGCCTGGACGTTT
>JBGPHO010000189.1:0-5296 GCA_041484425.1 Gemmatimonadaceae bacterium | reverse complement strand
CACTATTCCATTCCGCGCCACTATCCCAAGTACCTCTCGCGCGAAGAGTTCGTCGCGTATCTCGGTGAATACGCGGCCCATTTCAATCTGCGAGTGGTAACCAGCTGCCGCGTGCGCAGAGTCCGAACGGAGCCAGCGACGCCGTCATCGTGGGTGGCCGCGACCGCCAGCGGTGACTGGCATTGTCGCGTCATCGTCATCGCGACTGGCCAGTACCGCATCCCGATACTGCCGAAATGGGATGGAGGCGCGACATATACCGGTGATCTCGTGCATTCCTCGCGCTATGCGAACGCGTTGCCGTACACCGGCAAACGAGTGCTCGTCGTCGGCGCCGGAAACAGCGGCACCGAGATCGCCACCGATCTCGCCGAGGGTGGAGCTAAATTCGTGGCCCTGAGCATCCGCACGCCGCCCCCGATCGTCCCGCGCGATCCATTCGGGATGCCGGTCCAGCGGACCGGAATTCTGTTGAGTTTCTTGCCAGCTGCGATTGCTGACCGGTTTGCGCGACTGACCACGCGGATAGTTCTCGGCGATCTCACTCGTCTGGGCCTACAAACGCCGAAATGGATGCCGTACTCGGCGCGACGGGTTCCGGTCATTGATGTCGGGTTCGTGAGCGCATTGAAGCAGCGCCTGGTGCAAATCCGGCCCGCGCTCGCGCGCCTCACCGCCACGGGCGCCGTCTTCGAGGACGGCAGCGCCGAGCCTTTCGACGCCATCATCGCTGCGACGGGATTCAGCACGGGATTGAATGACCTTCTGGAGACGAAGAACGTGCTGAACGATTCCGATGAGCCGGTTGCTCTGTCCGGAGAACCGACCAGTCTTCCCGGCATCTTCTTCATGGGATACACTCACAGTCTTCGCGGGCACCTGTTCGAGGCCAACCTCGCCTCCCGCCGACTCGCCAGGAATGTGGAACGGTATCTCCAACGCACAGCGTAACGATATGAGAAAGCTTTTCTACCTCGGCGTCAGCCTGCTGGTACTGTTCGAAATCGCGAACGTGTATTTCATCATGCCGATGCCAGGCAGTCAGCGCATGGCAAGCATCGATCTGGCGTATCTCCTATACTCTTGGCGCTGGTTGTTCCGCGCGATTTTTGCGGCGATGATCATCGCGGGCGCAGCTTCTGCGTGGCGCGCTCCGGGCCGCCAAAAGTTTGCAGTACCGGTGCTGCTCGTTGTTGCGGCGGGAGCCGCCTACGGTCTCAACTTCCAGATGGCCGCCGATAGCATGTTCATCGCGCCGAAGTCGGTGGTCATGGTGCCGGCTGATCGAAGTAAAGTTGACACCGCGCGGCTCGTCGTCGGCATAGATATCAACGGCGATGCCCGCGCATTCCCGGTCCAATTCATCGGCTACCATCACCAGGTGCGCGACACCGTAGGCGGACAGCCGGTGATGGTGAGCTATTGCACCGTCTGCCGAACGGGTCGCGTGTTCAGTCCCGTCGTCGACGGACACCCGGAGTCATTCCGGTTGGTGGGCATGGATCACTTCAACGCGATGTTCGAGGACAAGACTACCGGCAGCTGGTGGCGCCAGGCGAACGGCGAGGCAATCGCGGGACCGGCCAAGGGCAAGGCGCTGATGGAGATCCCGAGCCGCCAGGTCAAGCTGGCGGAGTGGCTGGCGCTGCACCCGAATTCGCTGATCATGCAGCCGGACTCTTCACTCAAGACGAATTATTCCAAGGGCTTCGACTACGAGACGGGGAAGAGCCGCAAATCGCTCACCGGTACCGACACGGTTTCCTGGCATGACAAGTCCTGGGTCGTGGGCATCACCGTGAACGGGCAGAGCAAGGCCTACGACTGGAATCGCCTCCGCCGTGAAGGCTGCGTGAACGACGTGCTTGGAGGAAAGCCGATTGTGCTCGCGCTCGCGTCGGACAGGGCCAGCTTTTTCGCCTTCGTGCGTCCCAGTGCCGCGACAAGCTTTGCGGTCCGAAACGATTCACTCGTCGCCGGCGGCGCTGCGTACGCGTTCAGCGGCCAGGGCGCGAATGGGGCGCTCGAACCCGTCTATGCGTCGCAGGAATTCTGGCACAGCTGGAGAACGTTTCAGCCGGCGACGATGAAGTATTAGTCGTTGCGAGGACGGCTTCTCGGTCGCGCCCCGGTTCCTCGAGGAAACGGTTAGCGTGACTACCGAGCTGCTGATGTTCGGGATGGTCCCGAGGGACGAGGCGAAGAGCTCACGTACCACCGGCCGCCGAGCGCGACGAGGTCGAGCGGATTCACGGTGATGGCTCCGTAGCGCGCCGCCCAGTGCAGGTGAGGGCCGGTCACGCGCCCCGTGTTTCCCACCAGCCCGATCTCCTGTCCCCGCTTCACGGTGTCGCCGATTGCGACGAGTGTCTTGCTCAGGTGGAAGTACGCGGTGACGACTCCGCCGCCGTGATCGATGTAGACCACATTGCCGGCCAGAAAGAAATTCTCGACGAGTGCGACGACACCGCGATTCGCCGCGCGCACCGGCTCACCGACGGCGCCCCTGAAATCGACGCCGAGATGCCGAGTGGTGAGAGCGCCATTGAACAGTCGTCCTGATCCGAATTCGCTCGTGATCACCGAGGTACGCGGCTTGAGGAAGGATGCGGTCCACATGGGAGCCCTGTCGTGCGCAAGGCGCCCGATCTCACGAGCGCGGGCATTCTCGCGGTCGATCCGCGCAATTGTTGCGGAGTCGAGCGGCTTGGTGAAGCTGCTGTCGACCGCGAGTGGCTGTGCGACCGGAGGCGGCACCTTCGGCAGGGCGAAGCGCACGCGAGCAATTTCCGTTTTCCCCGATGCGCGCTGGATGACCGCGTTCGCGATGAGACTACCCTCGGCGTCCACCGGCACGCCCCCGATCGCGTGCCATGCACCGGCCGTCGAACGCATGAAGTGGAGCGGCTCACCGGCCAGCGCTCCCCGAATCGAGACAATCGAGTCGGCAGGTGACACTGGAGTACTCAATGTTAGGCGCACGATTGCTCCGGGCTCTGGTCGAGCGGGCGCCGCCGTCAGTCGTGCCGTTTGCGCAGTCAGCGCACCCGAGACGAAGCAGGAAAGAGCGATCGATGTCGCGATAGTTTTCACGTTGGCGTGTTTCGGTTAAGTGTGACGCAAGCTAACGTATGATACCTCTCTGGCGGCGAGAGGTTCGGCGCCGGAGCAGATGAGGCAGCAGTCGCTTGGTGAAGTCACAACGTTCGAGATAACAACTGTGTCCAACTCACATCCCAGTTCCGTTTTTGGAGGATGAATGCTTCAAAAGCTTGGATTCGCCGTGATCGCGCTAGGAACCGCCCAGCCATCGCTGGCCCAATCGCCGAGAGTCTCCGCGCCGATCAGCGACATCAGCTACGAGATAACCGCGGATTCATCAGCGGTCGGGCGGCGACAGCTCAGCGCGGTGATGTCGTTTCACGTCGCAGGCACCGAGCCGGTCATTCTGGCTCTTCCCGCGTGGTCACCAGGACACTACGTACTCCTCTGGTTCTCCCGGCGGGTGTCGCAGTTTTCGGCTCAGTCCAACGGCGTTCTTCTCGACTGGCGGAAGCTCGATTTCCAGACATGGGAGATCAAACCGCGCTCCGCCGGAACGGTGCGCGTGTCGTTCAACTATCTCGCTGATGCTGTCGATCGCGCCGTTGCCTGGACGGCCCCCAACTTCGCGTTCTTCAACGGCACCAATCTCTTTCTCTATCCCGTGGGCCGCGGATTCAATTGGCCAGCGCGCGTGTCGATCCGCACGGAACGATCGTGGCGTATTGCGACCGGGATGGACCCAGCGCCGGGCACCAACAACTTCACCGCCGGGAACTATCACGATCTGACCGACATGCCGTTCTACGTCGGGCGGTTTGCCATCGACAGCACTCAGATTGCCGGCAAGTGGATTCGTCTCGCCTTCTACCCGGCGGCAAGCCTGACGCCGGCGCGCCGGGATCGCACGTTCGCGTGGCTTCAGAAATTTGTCCCGCAGCAGGTCGCCGTCTTCGGCGAGGCGCCCTTCCGCAACTACACGATCTTCCAGCGGTCGGATACGGTCGTGAACGGAGGCGGTCTCGAGCACCACAGCTCGCAGGTGGATGAAGTCACGACGGGTCAGCTCGATGCGTCGTATCTCCCCGGACTCTACTCGCACGAATTCTTCCACGCCTGGAACGTGAAGCGGCTACGGCCAGCCGACATGGTTCCTTACAGGTATGATGACGTGCAACCGACGACATGGCTGTGGGTGAGCGAAGGTGTCACCGATTACTACGGAGCTCTCGCGCTGGTACGAGGCGGGGTCAACGACAGCACGGGGTTTTTCAATTTCATCGCCGGCGAGATCGCGTCCGTCGCCGGCGCACCACCGACGGCGGTGAGCGATGCATCGCTGGGATCCTGGATCAATCCGACCGATGGCAGCAGCGGACTCTATTATCCCAAGGGCGGGCTAACGGGATTCCTGCTCGATATCATGATCCGCGACGCGAGCGACAACCACATGTCGCTCGACAACGTGATGCGCCGGCTGTATGACGCAACCTACAAGCGCGGCAAAGGATTTACGGGCGCCGATTGGTGGTCCGAGGTTTCCCGCGCAGCCGGCGGCAAATCATTTACGGAATTCGCGCGCCGCTACGTCGATGGCCGTGAGCCGCTTCCGGTTGATTCGGTTCTGCGCCTCGCCGGATTGCGCTCCGAGAGCGACACCATCCGTGAGCCGCGGCTGGGGATTTCAACAAGTACCGACAGCACCGGAGTCGCCATCACCCAGCTGTCGCCGACCGGCGCGGCGGCGGCAGCAGGTGCGCGGGTGGGCGACAAAATCGTTTCGATTGGCGATGTGACGATCTCGAACGACGATTCATTCGAGCCTTTGCGGGCCCGGTACGCCGGTACGACCCTTACGACTCTCCCGATGGTTGTGCGCCGGGGAGGTGAGACGGTCACCCTCCAGCTTCCGGTCAGATTGATAACCCGGGTGCAGGCTCGCGTTCTGCCGATCCCGAACGCCCCGGAAAAGGCCGTTCGAACAAGAAACGGAATTCTGAAAGGGTGGATCTCGCTGGGCGGTGTCGATTTGGGCCATCCCCGCCCGACTAATTAGCGAGGACCCTATCAAACAAATTGGAGGAACGATGAAGTACCTGTGCCTGATCTACGACGACGAGAAGGAGTGGCAGAAGTTTCCCAAGGACGTACAGGACAAGTACATGGGCGAATACATGGCCTTTGGCGATAGCATCAAGAAGAGCGGCCAATATGTCGGAGCCAATCAGCTTCAACCCACCCAGACGGCCACCGT
>JBGPHO010000188.1:0-5382 GCA_041484425.1 Gemmatimonadaceae bacterium | reverse complement strand
GCGATCGAATACTGTCTCCGTCATCCGCGCTGGCGTCTCAGTATCCAGACTCACAAGCTGGTCGGACTGAGATAGGCTCTGACACCGTCAATAAAACCGCAACTGAAGACGACCTGCCGACTGCTCCTGGCCGGTAGTCTTCAGTTGTTTTTTGCCTCGGTAGGATCGCGATCAAGTCCGGAGCGCCGGCCCCAGAGCGCTGGGGCGCTGACTCCTAGGCGTCCGCTCCTTCGCCTCGCTGTCGAACGCATCGAGATACTTGATGCCGGAGCCGGTGTTGAACAGCACTACCCTTTCGTCGGGCCTCACTTTTCCGCGCTCGATCAGCTTCCGCAATGCCGGCACGCACGCGCCTCCCTCTGGGGCGGCAAAGATCCCTTCCCTGCGCGCCATCTCCCGCGCCCCCGCGATCAGCTCCTCATCGGTGACCGCGACGGCAGTCCCGTCTGATTCACGGATCGCATCGAGAATCAGAAAATCACCGATCGCCTTCGGCACCCGCAGTCCAGAGGCAATCGTCGTGGCGTTCGGAAATTCCTCCGCGAATCGCTCTCCCTTTTCGAAGGCGCGTACTATCGGCGCGCATCCCGCTGCCTGCACCGACACCATGCGTGGGCGCTTCTCGCCGATCCATCCCAGCTCCTGCATCTCGTCGAATGCCTTCCACATTCCGATCAGGCCCGTTCCTCCTCCGGTCGGATATACGATCACATCAGGTAGCGTCCACGCCAACTGCTCAGCGATCTCGTAGCCAAGGGTCTTTTTCCCCTCGACGCGGTACGGCTCCTTGAGCGTCGAGACATCGAACCAGCCCTCCCCTTCCTTCCGCTTTGCGATCTCAGCGCCACAGTCGGTGATGAGACCATCCACGAGCGTGATCTGCGCGCCGGCGACCTCGCACTCGATCAAATTCGCGCGCGGTGTGTCGCGCGGCATGAAGAGAAATGCCTGCAGCCCTCCGTGCGCGCAGTAGGCAGCAAGAGCGCCGGCCGCATTCCCAGCCGACGGCGCCGCCATTTTTTTCACGCCGAGCTCTTTTGCCATCGAGACCGCCACCGACATCCCGCGCGCCTTGAAGCTCTGAGTGGGGTTGAGAGACTCGTCCTTCACATACAGCTCGGTCATGCCCAGCGCCGCGCCCAGGTTCCTGGCGTGGTGAAGAGGGGTCCAGCCTTCACCCAGAGTGACAATGTTGTCCTCGCGCCGCACTGGCAGCAGCTCCCGATAGCGCCAGAGATCCGATCGTCGGGCGTAGAGTGCCTGACGCGTGAGAAAGTTGGCGATGCGCTTCAGATCATAGCGGACGAGCAGCGGTTTGCCGCACTCCGTGCAGACGTTGTGGAGACGTCTCGCCTCGTATTCGCGATGGCAGAAGGAGCACTCGAGATTCTTGACGTGCATCGGGGTCGTCGCGAGTTGGCGGTTGACGGTGAGAGTCATGACGCGGTCCGTAACTTCGAGCGTCAGCGACTTCGTGTGCGGGCGAGTTGACGCATCTCGGTTTAACTTTACGAAACTACATGACATTCGAAAGGGATCACTTCTTCTATGCAATTCGCCTGATCGGAGCACTGCTTGTCGCTACACTGGTGCCTCTGCTGATCGATCGCCGCCTCCGCCGCTAGATGTACATCGGACACGTCGGCGCCGCGCTGGCAGCGAAGCGCGTGCGCAGAGGCATCGGGCTGCTGGTGCTGCTCATTGCCACTTACGCGCCGGACTGGGCCGACACGGGCCTCTGCCTCGCGGGCGCTTACAATCCGGAGGGGATGCTGTCTCATTCGATTCCGGCGGTGCTGCTCTTCACGCTCGTCGGATTCGCCGCGTACGCGGTGGCCACGCGCGACTGGGCGGGCGCTCTCGTCGTCGCTGCCGTCATCCTGTCGCACCTGTTCCTCGACTGGATTACCGGTTACAAGCCGACCTGGCCCGGTGGCCCCATGATCGGCCTCAGGCTTTACGATCATCCCGTCCTGGATTTTGTGGCCGAGGGAATCGTGATTTTCATTGGTGCGCTGCTCTACGGGCGTACGCTTCCCCCACGCCGGCGACCTTGGGTCGACATCTCCATCATGCTCGGCGCTCTGCTCAGTCTCCAACTGACTATCGACATCGCGCGCATGCTGTTGAAATCACTCCCCAAATGCTGACGCCGGACCTTCGGGCAGTCGCGCGGCAGGCGATGATCGACGACGGGTTCGACCCCAAGCCCGATCCCGCGGTTCGTGCCGAGCTCCAGAACGTCGGAAAGCATCCCGACACGGGCGCCCCACTCAGGGATTTGCGCAATCTGCTCTGGTCCTCGGTCGACAACGACGACACGCGCGATCTCGATCAGATCGAATTCGCCGAAGAGCTGAGCAGCCATGCCGCCGGGGTCGGGAGCGTCGGATCAGGGCCGCAGTTGGGCGAGTGGCGACTTTACATCGCAGTCTCGGACGTCGACTCGGAGGCGCCGAAGGGCTCTGCGATCGATGCGCACGCCGCGGCGCAGACGACCAGCGTATACACCGGCGCCGCGATCTTTTCCATGATTCCGCCCGAGCTTTCCGCGGGAGCCACCTCGTTGTTCGAGGGTGCGGACCGGAAGGCTGTAGTGGTCGCGATGATCGTCGGCGGCGATGGCGCGGTGAAATCGGCGGAGATCTTCCGCGCGCGCGTGACGAACAAGGCGCAACTCACCTATTCTGCCGTGGGGGCCTGGCTCGATTCAGGGACGGCAAGCCCGGATGGGATTTTCCGAACTCCGAAGGTCGAATCGGGCACGGCAGAGCCAGCGAAAATCCCGGGGACTCCGGAACTCTCGGCACAGGTCCGCCTTCAGGCGACAATCGCGGCCGCGTTGCGCAAGACCCGTCTCGACAACGGCGCGCTCGAGATCGACACGATCGAGGCCCGCGCGGTATCCCAGAACGGGAAAGTTACGGCGATCGAGAAGTCGCAGAAGAACGCCGCGACCGACCTGATCGAAGATTTCATGATCGCGGCCAACGGCTCGGTGGCAAGATTCCTCGAGAGTCGCAACGTTTCTTCGATCAGGCGGATCGTGCGCAGCCCCGAGCGCTGGGAGAGGATCGTCGAGCTGGCGAAGCAGTACGGCAGGAATCTTCCTCCAACTCCGGATCCTGTTGCGCTCCACGATTTCATGCTCGAGCGCAAAGCGTCGGATCCCGATCACTTCCCTGATCTCTCGCTCGCGGTGGTCAAGCTGCTTGGCCCCGGCGAATACATTCTCGATCGGCCGGGCGTGGTCGAGCCCGGCCACTTCGGGCTCGCCGTTCAGGACTACACGCACTCGACCGCACCCAATCGTCGCTACGCGGATCTGGTGACCCAGCGAATCGTGAAGGCTGTGCTTGCCAACACTCCCCCGCCCTACACCGACGACGAGCTGTCGGCGATCGCGCGCAATTGTACCCTCAAGGAAGATGCGGCGCGCAAGGTTGAGAGAACCGTGCGCAAGATCGCCGCTGCAATTCTCTTCAGCGATCGAATCGGCCAACGGTTCAAGGCGATCGTCACCGGCAAGAATCCGAAAGGGACGTTTGTGCGCGTGCTCGACCCACCGGTGGAAGGAATGCTCGTGCGCGGCGCGAGCGGCGTCGACGTGGGTGACGAGATCGAGGTCGAGCTCCTCTCGACAAATCCGAAGCGGGGTTTCATAGATTTTGGGAGAGTGGGAGACGCGCCGATGCCGAATCCACCGGGGAAGAGATGACAACGGATAAAATTCCGCCGCGAGCGGTGACGCTCGCCCTCATGCACGAGTACACTGCGAGCGAATCGCTACGCAAGCACATGCTGGCCGTGGAAGGGGCAATGCGTGCCTACGCGCAAGAATTCGGGGAGGACGAGGAGCGCTGGGGTACCGTCGGGCTCATTCACGACTTCGATTACGAGCGCTTTCCGAACAACGCGCACTCGCCGACGGCGGAGCATCCCTCGGAAGGAGTGCGAGTGCTCCGGTCCAAGGGCTATCCCGAGGACATTCTCCAGGCCATCCTCGGCCACGCGCACTACACGAACACGCCGCGCGAATCGAAGATGGCGAAAACCCTTTTCGCCGTCGACGAATTGACCGGCCTGATCACCGCGACGGCGCTTGTCCGTCCGACGAAGAGTGTACACGAGGTGGACACGAAGTCGGTGCGCAAGAAGATGAAGGACAAGGCGTTCGCACGGGGTGTCAGCCGCGAGGACGTGGTGAATGGCGCGAATGAGCTCGGCGTCGACCTCGACGAGCACATATCGTTCGTCATTGCGTCCATGCAGGCGCGCTCGGCCGATCTCGGCCTCTCAGGATCGTAGCGAGGTAACAGCCGCGAGCCTGAGGGATCTACGCGCTTGTCAGGCGCGCGCTTCGATTGGCATCGCTGTAGGGGGAGGTGCGGGTGTCCTCTACGGCTCCAGTCTCTCGCTCGTGGCGCCACCGATTTGCAGCACGCGACCGAGCGTCACCTCGCAGCGCAGGGGCATACCGATCTCTTTGTCGCTCGTGGGTTGTCGCCTACGAGGACACCCTCACCCCCCTCCATGGATCGTAACTGCGCGCGCCTGGCGGCGCGTTATGCGTGGCGCTAGCGCGGTTTCGCGCACGCTCCCCCACCGGCCGTTTCGACGCTCACCGCACCGACTTTAAGTGCACGAAGTCGTTTTGTCGGGGGCGAAGCCTCGACTCGATCTTCAATCGCGTCGCGATCGGAAGGCACGGGCGTGTTTCGAGACGACGTGTGGAGGGAAGTCGGAGGGGGTCCTCGCAGGCGACAACCCACGAGCGACAGAGAGATCGGTATGACCTGGCGATGGGAGCCGACGCCTAGCTGCGTGTTGCAGGCCGGTGGTGCAACGAGCGAGAGCCTGGAGCCGAAGAGGACCCACTCCGACTGACCGACGCGCCAAAGATCTAGAAGCCCGAAAAGCTCACTCCATCGCGAAGACGCGATTGAAGACCACGTCGAACGCGAAGCTCTTGGGCTTGGTCTTCTTCTCCATAATGTCCGCAATGCGCTCGAGACGGGCGGGAATCCCCATGATCTTCTCCTGCGCCATCCGCCCCAGATCGTTCAGCCCGCCGAGCGACTCGATCGACCAGTACTTGATCAATTCCTGGACGATGCTGAGATAGTCCCGCGGCCCATATATGCCCGCCCGCCGTACCACATCCGCGAGCTCCCGGAAATGCGGCATGTTGACGCCCGGCATGTCGATCGCAGGCATGATTTTCGACGCCGCGACCAGAGCCTGGTTCGGATCCCTCTCCATCACAGCCTTGAACACCGAGCGGTAGAACGTGTAGTGCCGCGCTTCCTCCTTCGCGACGTTCGCCAGGACGGTCCCGATCGTCGGCTCGTATTGCGAGGCGAACTTGCCGGTGTTGGCGTG
>JBGPHO010000187.1:0-5405 GCA_041484425.1 Gemmatimonadaceae bacterium | reverse complement strand
GAGTCGATAAAGGTCCGATAGCTCACGCCGTTTTCTCCTGTGCCCTTTCCACGCGCCTGCCTGCTGACGATTTACTGGCTTTGCAGGGCGGGTGCCAAAAAACGCCTGATTCCTCTTTGGAACCGATGGTTCTTGGCGGAAACGCGCGTATCCGCCGAAGCCACGATCACCGTTGATCGAGTTTTCTCCCGGTGTCCAACCGATCGAAGTTGAGAAGCGCGTTGAACACCAGGAAATAGCTTCCAATCGTTTCGCCGCGGTACATCGGGTTGTTGGCAAAGAGAATCACGTGCCCTTTTGCCAGCGGGACGTCTACGACCGCGGGCCGCTGCGCGACATCGCTGCCGTCGAGGAGGCCCGACGCAAGAAGCTCACGCTGGTCCGCGAACCGGAGAACCACGCGCGGCCTCAGCGCGGGCGGAATGACGGCGAGCGGATTGCGCAGCTGCTCGTCAGTTACTGGTGCCGCCTGCCATGGCTCCACAGGTCTTCGCCGCGCGACGTCATTCCGCGGATCGAGCGGCATCCGCCCCTGCGGAACGTCCACGTCGTCCGCCGTACCGCGGCCCGTCGGTCGCGCCGTCGCCGAGTCGGCGAACCTCCCAAGGCGAGCGCCCAGCACGTTGGTGACGCTGAAGCTCGAGCCGTCATCGCTGTAAATGGCGAGGCTGTCGCGGATACCGTACGCGAGCGGGCTCGCATCGTCCACGACCTTACTGCGCAGCAGGCTTCCGACGACGTGCAGCCGCCCAGCTTCGTTGAGCAACACGCCGCTGGCAAGTCCAAACGTGACCGCCATCTCGGCCGTGTTTTCGACCGTCACCAGCACGCCCCCGTTCTTCACGAATGTGCCGAGATTGTCGACTCCCCTCAGCCCAAGCCCCGGACGAATGTCGTCGGTCTGATCAATCCCCATATTGGGAGTGAGCTCGGTTTTCTTCCACGGCATCGGATTTCGCCACATGGGAAGCCCGGCCACGATCGACTGCGGGCTCCCGCCGCCCGGGGGGAAGATGATCACGTCGTATTTCGCGTTGAGATTCGGATCCGCGGCCGCATTCTGAACGCTGATGTACGAGTAAGGAATGTGGAGGAAGTCGAACGCCTGCCTCCACCATCCCTCGGTCTGGGTACTGATCCACGTGTGCATGATGGCGACGCGCGGAGCCCGCGCGGGGTGCACGGGAACCGAGGGCGCGGCGTCGAGAGCATAGACCTTGAGCCCCAGCTCGCGCGCGGTCTTGTCCAGATTGCCAGACGAAATGCGCCGGACGATGAACGAGCCGCGCCCAAACTTCTGGCCCGCCGCTTCGAACGGTTGCTCGGCTATCTGAAAATCGGCGTCCTTCATTCTGTAGCGAAGGGTCGCCAATGCGTTGTCCGCATTGTGATTGATGGCGAAGACGGTCCCGCTCCCAACTACGCCGCCGGGTGCCTTGATCTCGCCGGTCACGGATTCCATCGGCACTGCCAGAACTTTCGGATCCGACACGCGGACGGAGCGCACGGCAAAATTCTCCGGGAACGTCCACCCGGTGTCGTCGTACGGAGTGCGCTGCGGATCGGTCGGACTCCAGTACTGATAATCGAGCAGCGCGTCCGCGATTCGTGAATACGGCTGATCCATCCGAATGATGTAGCTGCCCGCGGGAAACTGACGCAGCTCGGTGCGCTGCACCGAGAGCGGCAAAGTATCGAATGGAGTGGTCGCCGGTTTGACGGTGTCCGCTCGCGCACTGTCTGCAACGTGCGACCGATCTGCAACCCGCGCACTGTCCGCAACCCGCGGACGGTCGGCAACCCGAGTGGTGTCGGTGCGCTTGAGGCTGTCCGCCGGACGATCCACCGATGTAGCAGCGGCACTCGGCGGCGTTCGCGGTCGCGGCACGGGAACGAGCGCGCTGAACGGTGCCGTCGCTCGCGAAATCTCCACGTGCTGCTTCTGAAGAATCCGGAGCAGCTCCGCCTGCGCGCCCGGACGCCGGTCGTCGGCCGGCAATATGTACGCGGCCGGACCTTCTACCCGCGCCTTGAGAATCGATCTCTTGCTCTTCTCGTAGAAGTTCTCCAGGAACTGCTGGCGGTTGTTCGCGAAGTAGCTGAGCGAGACGAGCAATCCCGTCTGCTCGTAGTTGTTGTTGTTGCGGAGCGACCATTTCACCTTGGGGAGCGGTGGACTCTGGCGGTACCACGTGCGCGACGTCTCGGTCGGCGAGAGCGTGCGCTCGACGGTTTCGGCGGTTCCTCCGTTTCCGAACGTCTCGTAAAGACGGCTGATGCCGTTGTGTGTGGCCGCCATGAACATGAGATAGCCGGGCGACCACGTATCGAAATTCCCGTGGGTGAAGACGCCGGGCATTCCCAGCCGCGTCATCTCTTGCACGTTGTTCCATCCGATCATCTGCCACTCGTTCGTGAGAAGCGGGTCGAGCCAGGCGTTGTACGGACCATCGCCGACGGTGTTGTCGTACAGGTATGGAACGGACTCGTGCAGATCGTGGAGCACCTGCGCCTTCCAGTCGAGATAAACATCGAGAACGTTCTGCGAGAGCTTGAGCGTCAGCGCCATTGCGTCACGGTTGTTGTCGTGCGCGACGTAGTGTCCCCAGTAAAGAAGCGGCGGAGCGGTCTCACCCGGGTGCGCCATTCGCCAGCGAAAGAGATAGACTTGCCGGTCCCGTCCATCTACCTCGACGATGGGTGTGATGAGTGTGATGAGATGGTCCCGGATATTCCTGATGTACGGGCTCTCATCCACCGCCAGCCGGTACGCAAGCTCCATCAGTGCGGTCGGGGCGCCCGACTCCGGCGAGTGAATCGTGCCGGTGATGTAGTAGACGGGCGTCGTCTGCGTGACGAGCCGCGCCGCCTCAGCGTCGTCCATGTTGATCGAGCGCGGGTCAGCCAGCTTCGCGAGGTTCGCCTTGTTCCGGTCGAGATTGGTGAACAAGGATTCCGACGCGACGGCGACCGCGATCATCTCGCGCCCCTCTTCGGTCGTCCCGATCGAATACACTCTCACGCGGGGGCTCGCCTTGGCGAGCATGCGCATGTAGGTGTAGACCTCTTTCGAGTACGGCAGGTTGTTGCGCGCACCGGCGATGTCGCCGAGCACCGCCTTCGGAGTTGGGACCGTGGAGGACGCGGGCAGATAGTCGACGAGTGACGACAGGAAGAATGGCTCTGTCGTGTACTCACGGATTTTCCGCGTGTACTCTTCGTCGATCGGCTGACTCGGATCGCGCCCCGGACGCGTGGCTGAGGGCGGGAGACCCAGCGAGCTGCCTGGCGCGGGGTCCGCGCCCTGCGCGACTGCCTTGAGCGAGGGAGCTGCCATGAGCAGGAAGAGGAGAAGCCGAACGCGCGGTCCAGAGTACATCGAAGCCCTCGCCACGTTATTGGAAAAAATCGCCCTCCAAACCTAACCCCGGTCGAGGAGCGCTCTCAACCTGTCGCTATACCCGCAGCTGGACGAAAACGAACACCGACGGTACACTCTCGATAACCGGAACCCGCAACCATTGGTGGAGGTCTCGCCCGTGTTCTTCAAGAAGCTTTCGAATCTTTCACTGTTCGTCGCATCCCTCGTGTTGGCACCTCTTTCGGTATTGGCGGGCCAGAGCCAGTCCGATTCAGCAGCGATCAGGGAAGCCGCGCTCGACTACATCCAGGGTTGGTACACCGGCGATGCCGCGCGCATGGAGCGAGCACTGCATCCCGAGCTCGCGAAGAGGATCGTGCGGGTCGACACCCTCGGCAACTACAGGCTCGACCAGCAGAGTGCCATGACACTCGTGCAGGGCACGCGGAATGGCTTCGGGAAGTCGACGCCGCAAGCCGACCGCCATGACGACGTTCGAATCCTCGACATCTATCGAAACGCCGCCTCGGTGCGAATAGACGCGTCCTATTGGATCGACTATCTGCAGCTCGCCAAATGGCGCGGACGATGGGTGATCGTCAACGTGCTCTGGGAGCTCAAGCCGAAAGCATAGGCCGTGCTCGCCCCTTTCTCGGCGTGCGCATCACGCGCCTCTCTCTGCCGAGGGAGCAAGAACCAGGACTAGTTGTGTGATTTCACATTTACTTGAGCTCGATCTTGCCGATCCGGCCCGTGCCGCTCAACGCGAGCCAGATGCGGCTTCGCGTGCTGTCTACCGACATGTTTCGAACGATCGATCCCGGCGTCGGGATTTTGATCGTCTCCATTTTCGCGGTCTTGCGATCGAACGCGATTATCGCTCCGGAACGCGCTTCGTCATAGAAGATCCGCCCGTCGGGAGCGATCGCGATTCCGTACGGTGCGGAGCTCGCGCCGCCGGGCGAGAGCCATTCCTTGAACGCACCGCTCTTCGGGTTGTATGCGCCCAGATAGCCGCGCGCAAAATCGCTGTACCACACCATGCCCGTTTCGTCTACGGCGAGGCGTCGTGGGCGCGCGCCGCTTTGGGGCAGAGTGATTTCGCGAAGATCTCCGCTCTCGCCGTCGATCCGTCCCAGCTTGTTGGTTCCGAACAACGCGACCCATATCGAGCCGTCAGATGCATTGACCATCCCATATGGGAGCGCGCGGTTCGTCGGCACCGTCCACACCTTCGCTTCGCGCGTCCGCGGGTCGAACCGGCCGTAAACGTTGCTCTGTTGAACCGTGAACCAGACCATTCCCTTCCGAATGAGCGGCGTGTGCGGATCGCGCGCGGCGGCCGGCAGCGAGTACTCCTCGATGTGTCCCGTTTTTGGATCGAGGCGACCGAGCTTGGCGATCCGCTGCGCCGTGTACCAGACACCCCCGTCCGGAGCGACGACGATACCGTGCGGTCCCGACGCGGGAGTAGGCGTCGCATAGTCGGTGATCTTGCCAGTAGCCGGATCGAGCCGCCCGATGAAGCTGTTCTGCTGATCCGTATACCACACGATTCCGTCAGCGCCGACGGCAGGATCGTGGGGGAAGGCCTGGCCGCGCGGGATCTGATACTCCACGACGGCGAGTGGAGACGCGGCGGCGGCGATCAAGCCGAGCGCGGGAAGCAGCTTGGCCAGGCTGCGAGTGTTCCGGGAAATCATCTCACCCTCCAGCGATGCGTTCCCAAATTGATGCACGCGCGCAGACAATTGCGCCAGCAGTGTCGAACGATCCGTCCTGAGGTGGTTACTGTTCACTGGCATCGGTGCCTCTGCCACCTCGTATCCCGTTCAGTTGGAGGTGAAGAGTCATCTCGATCGAACCTTGGCCAGCTCGTCTCGAAGGGTTGTAGAACCATCCTGGCGCCAATAACTTCCGAAACTCTCCCGGAGAGATGGCCGAGAGGCTGAAGGCACCGGTTTGCTAAACCGGCATACGTGGAAACGCGTATCGAGGGTTCGAATCCCTCTCTCTCCGCTCGGCGGGTCCGCGCATCCAGTGT
>JBGPHO010000186.1:0-5444 GCA_041484425.1 Gemmatimonadaceae bacterium | reverse complement strand
TCGGGCTCGGTGGCCCGGCGGGGGGTCAATCGTCTATAGACGATGCCCTTCCCGACATCAGAACCCGGAACCATGAACGCTCCTCAAAGCGCGGTTCAATCCACGCCTCGCGCGCGTCATAAATTCCCGCTTCCATTCCCGCGCCTCGAGAGTCTGCGTAGCAGAATTCTCGCGTTTGCGGTTGCCGCCGCATTGCTGCCGGCGGGCACCATGCTTGGCGTCTTCTACACCCAGAACCGTCGCGCTCTCGAGAAGAAAATCGATGAAGATCTTCTCTCCAGCAGCGCCCAGAGCGCTCGTGCGACCGGTGTCTGGCTGAGGGAACGGCTCTACGATCTGCGCGTTTTCGCCGGATCGGACGAAGTCGTGATCACACTGGAACATCACGCCAGCAAGGGCTCGCCCACCGAAGGCCGGCTTCGTGACTACCTCGTCTCGCTCCACGAGCGGTTCAGCGACTTCGAGAAGCTGATGGTGCTCGACCTCGACGGGAACGTCATCGCCACCAGTGCGAGCGAGGTGACGAAGGTCCCTCTTCCGGCGGACTGGCAAGCGGCGCTGAAATCGGACAATCAGATCGTCGGCGACGCGTACTGGGATCCGAAGTCGGGCAGAGCGAAGCTGATCGTAGCCGTTCCCGCGCAGCGCGCCGATGGGCATCTCCTCGGTGCTTTCGCGGCGGAGCTCAATCTCGCGCCGGTGCAAATGCTGCTCCGATCCTTCGCGCCGGATAGCACAGGTGCGGTGCATCTGGTCAACTCCAGGGGCGCCGCGATCGCCAGCTCGGACCGAGTCTCCGAGCAGCTGATAAAGACTCCCATCGCGCCGGCGACGATGAAGAAGCTGAAAGAGCGCGCCCGCGCCCCGTTCGCCTTCACCAGCTTTGGCGGCCGGGATGTCATCGGGACTCTCGAGTACGTCCCGCAGGTAAGCTGGCTTGTGATCTCCGAAATCTCGGGCGAGGCGGCGTTCCAGCAGGTGCGCCGGTTCCGTGACGCCGCTCTGCTCGTGATCGCGTTCCTTCTCGTCGCTGTGACTTTGACCGCGTACCGGCTGGGACGCCTGATTTCCCGTCCACTGGACCGTCTGACCAAGGCGGCCGGAGAAGTCGCGGCCGGAGATCTCGCGGTGGATCTCCCGGCAGCGCCGGGTGGTGGTGAAATCGGCTACCTGACCGATGTATTCAACCATATGGTCTATCGCCTGCGCGAAGGCCGGATCGAGCTCGATCGCATCAATGAGACACTGCTGAAGAAAAACGAGGAGCTCGAGCTGCTCTCGACGACCGACAGCCTCACTGGACTCTCGAATCACCGTTCGTTGATGAAGCGTCTCGACGACGAGGTGGTGCGGTTCAAGAAGGGGAAGCACTTCTTCTCAGTGCTGGTGGGCGACGTCGATCACTTCAAGCAGTACAACGACGCGTTCGGTCACCCGGCGGGTGACGAAGTGCTCCAGATGATCGCAGAGATCATGCGCGATTCGACGCGCAAGGTCGACTGCTGCGCTCGCTACGGCGGTGAAGAGTTCGTAATCGTGCTGCCGGACACGGCAATCGCCGATGCGCTGGACACGGCTGAGCACATCCGCGCGCGGGTGGCGGCGAAGAAGTTCAATGGAAGGAAGATGACGTTGAGCATCGGTGTCGCCAGCTTTCCCGAGGACGCGGACGACGCGGAGGCGATCATCGCCATCGCCGACGAAGCCTTATATCAGGCGAAGAGGGAGGGGCGCGATCGTACGGTGCGCGCCCGCAGGCTTAAGAAGACGGGGTAGGCAGCTAGGGTCGTGAGACGAGGGTCTGGTGAATCCAGCCCGTTCGTCCGGTGTCATCACTAATGCGAACCCATTCATCGGTGTACGAGTAGCCGACGATCGAGGTGCCCGGCTCCGCCAGGAACGATACCGCGAAGCTGGTTCCCGGTCCCTCGCGGACGTTTCCGCGGCTCGTCGTCTTCAGTTTGATGGGCACCGCGAACAACGTCTCACCCGGACGCGCTCCTTCTTTGCTAACGCCGAGGCGTCCTCGGTATCCCGACGCAACCGTCTTGGCCTGATTGGCCAGATAGAGCGCGCCACCATAGTTCGCCTTGTCGAATTCTGTGGCGCTCTGGCGGACGAGTTTAGTGACCTGTGTCGCCTCGGGAGGTTCAACCGACGCGCCCGATTTCATCGTCTGAAGAGCGACTTCGGCCTCGGCCATCGCCGATGCGGCCTGCGCGCGGCTCGCCACTGATTGCAGCTTGGCCATCGCCCGCACGACTTCGGCTCGCGTGTCCTCGAGGCGTGCCTGGAGATCCTCGATTTGCGCATCGCGCGCCAACAGCTGCAGCTCGACGCGCGAGACGCGCTTGTCCAGCTCGGGATCGCGGACCGTCACCGTATCGTGAACGACTTTGGGGGTCGGCGGTTGCGCGGGCTTTGACTGTGAGCAGGCGGTAGTGAGGGCGACGAACGCCAGAAAAACGAAGCAGGAACGCAGCAAAGAGTGTCCTCGTCGATTTCGTTGCGGGGGCGGCCCACGCGTAAGGAATGTCCCGCGGGCCCCCGGCACCGGCGTCCACAGTAATACAAAGGGGGTGAACGTCGCCAGCCTAAAGATGGGACGGCCATCTCGCCCGCTAACGAAGCGCGTCATGGGGCAGCAGATTGAGGGGCTGCGCACGACGGGGAATGGCAATGACAGAGGACGGTTCAGGCGACACGCCGCGAGTCCTGATCTTTCCGCCGTTGCTCTTCGGCGGAACCCTTCTCGCAGGACTCATCCTGCACTGGCTGCATCCGATTTACCTGATTCCGGCAATTGCAGCTCGGATCGGGGGCACAGCCGTCTTCATTCTGTCGGCAATGTTCGCGCAGCGCGCACAAGGAGCTCTCGAGCGGGCGGCGACGAACGTTCGTCCCGACCGGCCAACGACAACAGTCGTGACTGAAGGGCCGTACCGGATCACCAGAAACCCCATGTATGTCGCCACCCTCGGCATGTACATCGGGGTGGCGGTTTTTGCGAACGCGGCGGCGCCACTTCTCCTGCTGATACCCATGTTCGCCGTTCTTCACTGGGGCATTGTGCGGCGCGAAGAGCGCTATCTCGAATCCAAGTTCGGGGATGAATACCGCGCGTACCGTGCTCGGGTGCGGCGATGGGTGTAGCCCGCCTCGCCTGGTCGGCTCTACTCGCGGTCGCGTGCTCCAATAGCACACTTTCGACTAAAGGCACCGGTCTGCCGGGTGGCCCGACTGCATGGTGGCGCAGCGGCGTATGCTACGAGGTATTCGTCCGCTCCTTTGCTGACGCCGACGGCGACGGGATTGGAGATTTGCGCGGGCTCACTTCGCGGCTCGACTACATCAACGACGGAAACGCGGCCGGTACCACCAGCCTTGGCGCCAATTGCATCTGGCTGATGCCGATCGCTAGGGCCGTGAGCTATCACGGGTACGACGTCACCGACTACTACCATGTCGATCCCCACTACGGCACCGACGAGGATTTCCGGAACCTCGTGCAGGAGGCGCACCGTCGAGGGATTCATGTCATCGTGGATTTCGTTCCGAATCATTCGTCGAGCGAGCATCCTTTTTTCCAGTCGGCGCTTCACGACCCGGCGAGTCCATACCGGGCCTTTTACCGCTGGTCGAGAACGAATCCGAATCAACCAGGACCGTGGGGGCAGGTGGCGTGGCACAAGTCGCCGTTGCGCGACGAGTACTACTACGGTGTCTTCTGGGATGGAATGCCCGATCTCAATTACGGATCACCGGCGGTGCTCCAGGAGATGCAGAAGGTCGTGTCGTACTGGCTGAAGGACATGCACGCGGACGGGTTCCGCTTCGATGCGATTCCGTATCTGGTGGAAGAAGGCAATCAGCTGCAGCACACGCGCGGGACACACGACGTTTTGCGGCAGTTCGGGAATGGCATTCGGAACCAGGCACCCGGGTCATTCACGATTGGCGAAGTGTCCGACGGATCGCCACAAGTTCTCGCCACGTACTATCCCGATCAGCTCGATGCGTACTTCGCGTTTGCGGTGGCGGGCGCGACGGTCGAAGCTGCGCGCACCGGGAGCGCGGCCCCGTTCAACCAGGCAATCCGGGAAGCGAACGTTACGTTCCCCGCCGGCAGGTGGTCGCCCTTCCTCACGAATCACGATCAGCCGCGCGTCATGACCGATCTTGGCGGTGATGCCGCCAGGGCGAGGGTCGCCGCAAGCGCGATGCTGATGCTGCCGGGGCTGCCGTTCGTCTACTACGGCGAAGAGATCGGGATGATCGGCGCGAAGCCCGACGAGACGATCCGCACTCCAATGCAGTGGAGCGCCGACTCGAACGGCGGGTTCACCACTGGCGCCTCGTGGGAAAGCCTCCAACCCGACTGGATGACGAAAAACGTGGCCGCGCAGGACCATGATCCCGGATCGCTGCTCAATCACTATCGGCGACTGATTCATCTGCGGATCGAGCACTCCGCGCTTGGTACGGGTGACCTTGCTGTTGGCACGGCAAGCGACGCTGCGGTAACGGCTTACATTCGCCGCTCGCCGACCGAAACTGTAATCGTGATCGCCAATTTTGGAGCTCGCGCCGTTCCGCAACTCAACGTGACAGTGGATTCCGGGAATGGCGCGACGCTCACGGGTCGACTAGAGCGCATCTACGAAGACCCCGTGCACGGTTGCGCGCCGGAAGCATCCATCCGGGCGAACAGCTCAGTGTCGCTCGGACAGATTGCTCCCTACGGCCTCTGCGTGTTTCGGCTTGCAGGCAGCTAGACGCCGCTTTCCTCGCCAATCACCGGAGTGACGGCCGAACGATCCTCCTCCCCGGTGCGAATCCGGTAGACCTTCTCGACGGGAAGAACGAACACCTTGCCGTCGCCTACCTCGCCGGTGGCGGCGGCGGAAAGAATCGCCTTCACGGTTGGCTGGACAAAGGGGTCCGAGACGCCGATCTCGAGCCTCACCTTGTCGTGCAGCTCCACTTTTACGGTCGTGCCGCGGTAGGTCTCGACCGCTTCGGTTTCGCCACCATGACCGCGGACTCGGCTGATGGTTAGTCCACGGACTTCGGCCCGGTACAATGCCTCGAGCACTTCGTTGAGCTTTTCCGGTCGAATGATCGCTACGACGAGCTTCATATGTCAGCCTCTGTCGGGGTGAACGAGAATCGCGCCTTCGCCGCTGCTGTACGCCTCTTCCCCGTGTTGGGTGACGTCCATGCCGATTCCCTCCTCTTTCTGGCTGGCGCGAAGAGGCGCGACCAGCGCTATCGCTTTCAGGATCACGAACGTTCCAACCATGCTATAAATAATGGTGGCGATTACTGCCACGAGCTGGATACCGAGCTGCCTGGGATTGCCGAAAAGCGCGCCGTCGGCCGTACCGTTCCAGATTTTTTGCGCGAGCACTCCGGTGAGCAACGCTCCCACCGTTCCGCCAACC
>JBGPHO010000185.1:0-5457 GCA_041484425.1 Gemmatimonadaceae bacterium | reverse complement strand
TTCGAGCAGCCTCAGCAGTTCCGTTGCCCGCTTTAGAACCGCTGGTGGAAGGCCCGCCAGTCTGCCCACTTCGATTCCATACGAGCGATCTGCGCCACCGGGCTGAAGCCGATGGAGAAAAAGTACCTGGTCCCCGACTTCACGCACCTGAACGTTATAGTTGCGCACTGCGACTAAATTGTCCGCCAGTTGGGTGAGCTCATGATAGTGCGTCGCAAAGATCGTTTTGCACCCGACAGCGTTGTGCAGATGCTCGCTCACCGACCAGGCGATCGAAATTCCGTCGTAGGTCGATGTACCACGCCCGATCTCATCGAGCAGTACGAGGCTTCGTCGCGTCGCGGTGTGGAGAATGGCGCTCGTCTCCGACATCTCCACCATGAATGTCGATTGGCCGCGCACCAGATTGTCGCTCGCCCCAACCCGTGTGAACAGGCGGTCGACGACGCCGATCCGTGCCCGAGTCGCGGGGACGAAACTCCCAATCTGTGCCATTAGCACGATCAGACCGACCTGTCGGAGCACTGTCGATTTGCCCGCCATGTTCGGCCCGGTGAGAATGATCATCCGCGCGTCTTCGGTGAGCGCAACGTCGTTCGGAATGAACTTCTCCCGGGGCATCATCCTCTCCACCACGGGATGCCGGCCAGCCGTTATATCGAGCGCGAAATCGTCGGTGAGTAGGGGGCGTACGTAACCTTCCCTCGCCGCGACTTCGGCCAGCGATCCAAGCACATCGAGCTCCGCGACGATCTGGGCAACCGCCTGCAGGCGGGTAATCTGACCTCCGACCCGCGACCGAAGCGCCTCGAATAGTTCTCGCTCCCTTTCCTCTATTCGCTCCGCTGCCGTAAGGACATGCTCTTCGTATTCCTTGAGCGAAGGGGTCACGTACCGCTCTGCTCCCGCTAGTGTTTGCCTCCGCTGGTAGTCGCTGGGAACGAGATGCACGTTGGTATTCGTCACCTCGATGAAATAGCCGAAGATTTTGTTATAGCCGACCTTCAGCGAGTTGATGCCGGTCCGGGCGCGTTCCTCTGCCTGAATCCTGGCGATGGCATCCTTGCCGCCGTCGCGCAACGTTCTCCACTCGTCGAGTTTACTGTCGACTCCGTCACGCACGCTGGACTCGTCCCCAATCGTGACCGGCGGTCTGTCGACGAGGGTTCGGATGATTTCGTCGGAGAGATCTCCACAGCCATCCCAGCCGCCGGCGTGTCTCCCGAATGCGGCATCATTTTCGGGTGCGGCAGCGACACGAGCTCGTTCCAACGCTGATTCGACGGCGGGCAGCCGTGCGATTGAATCACCAAGCGCCCGCAGTTCGCGGGGAGAGGCACGACCGGCGGCCGCCTTCCCCGCCAGTCTTTCGATGTCGCGCACACCATCCAGAGCTTCCCGCATCGCAGCACGAATGAGACCGTCTCCCAACGCTTCCACAGCACCGAGTCTTGCATCGATATCAGCCCGGTTGACGAGCGGAGCGAGAAGCCACTGCCGGAGCAGGCGCGCGCCCATCGGCGTGAGGGTCCGGTCGAGAACTCCGAGAAGTGTTCCCGAAATCTCCGCACCACGCATCGACTCGACGAGCTCGAGATTTCGCCGCGTCATCTCGTCGAGAGGCAGTATGCCACCAGGTCTTTCGATTCTTGGGCGGGCAAGATGCGACATGCCCGATGGCTGAAGCTCATTGAGATAGCGAAGCAATGCCCCCGCTGCTCCGACAGCCACGCTGTCTCCGCTCTCGATTCCGAATGCCTCGAGAGAGCTCACCCGAAAGTGTTCAACCAGCTGATCGCGGCCGAGTTCGCTGTCGAATTCCCAGGCTTCGCGCTCGGTTACCATGGGGCCTTCCTCGCCGACCGGCCCCTTCAGGACTTGAATGAGACTCTCGCCACGCGGAAGAATCACTTCTCGCGGAGTGAATCGCGACAGCGCTGATTCGAGGTCCCGGATTCCGGTGGCAGTGAGCCTGAGCTCCCCTGTAGAGAGATCGGCGGCCGCGATTCCCACCGAGTCGCCGTCCCGGTTGAGCGCGCACAGATAGTTGTTGCGAGTCCCGTCGAGCAGATCATCGGAGAACGCTGCGCCGGGAGTGATCGTCTCGACCACTTCGCGCTTGACGATACCCTTGGCAAACTTCGGATCTTCGGTTTGCTCGCAGATCGAGACCCGGAATCCGTGCTGGATCAATCGCCGTAGATACTCGCCGGCAGCCTTGACGGGAACTCCTGCAAGCGGCACCGCGCTCGCGCCCCCGTTGTTCCTGGATGTGAGCGTGAGACCGAGTGTCCGCGAGGCTACTTCAGCGTCCTCGTAGAACATTTCATAGAAATCACCCATTCGGAAGAACAGAATCGCGTCCTGATGACGCGACTTGATCTCCCGATACTGCTGCATCAACGGTGTTGATGCGCCGCGGCTCACCGTTCGGGCGCCCGTACCACGAAACCATCCATGTGACTGGCTTTGATCTTCCTGAGTGCGTCCTCTGCTTCCTTCTCGGTTGTGTAGCGTCCGATCCTGACCCGAAACGGCGCAACCGATCCGTCGACTCGGGCCGAGTAGCCGCGCTTGGTCAGGCTTGCCGCGAGCTTGTCAGCTTCGAGTTTGTGGGTATAAGCAGCCACCTGGACCGAATACCCACTTCCCCGCGAGACTGTGGTGCTAGGCTTCGTCGCAGTGCTTGGCTTTGTCGCAGTACCTGGTTTCGCCGCGGTGTTTTCGGGTACCGGCCTCGGCGCCTTCGCCGGATCGACGATACTCGGCCTTGAATCATTGGCTTCAGCCGGTGGTTTGGGACGCTGAGCCGGCAACACTGTTTTGACCGTTGTCGAAGCAGTTGCAACCGTATGCAATACCGTATCGACCGCAGCCGGTCTTTCCTTCTCAGGAACCGTGACAGATATCGGAGGTGCCCCAATCGGGCTGGAGGGGTTCGTGGAGGTGGCCCGCGGTCCTGTAGGCGCGGTTACCGCGGTTGTTGGGATATTTGCGGATGCACCTGTCGTCGGAGAAATCGCCGTTGCTACGGAAGCGGCTATCGGGCAGCGCTGACCCTGGTATTGGATCTGATTCCTCAGCTCCACTTCTGATGCATCCGCCTGCGCCAACGCGCTTGTGTTGGCCGCACAGGCATTCGGAATGTCATTCTTTTCGAACAGTACCCGAGCTGTCCAGTAACTCGCTCTCGCGAGCGACTTGCTTCGCGGATAGTCGCGTGGAATCCGCTGGAGGTGGCCAAGAGCGCCATCGCGGTCGCCGCGTGCGAGCTCGAGCTGTGCCAGTCGCAGCAGAGCATCCTCGGCCTGGGGAGCGAGCGGATAGTCCACCACTATGTGCTTGTAGTCGCTCTCTGCATCCGCGGCATTCGCTGCCAATGTCGCCCGCCAGAACAGCGCCTGCGGGTACAGCTGAGACGTCGGTGGAGTCTTTGCGATCACGGAATCGATCAGCGCCCTCCCCGCTACGCCATTGCCATCGCTCACGAGCGTCTGAGCTCTTACAAAGATCGGATCTGGCGGACGTGCCGGTGCCTGAGCGGCTGCCAGTGACGCGGCACAAAATAGCGGTACGCCCAAAAGAACTGTCCATCTAGACATCTCACCACTCTCCTATTGACTCATGCGGCAGCACTTCTCTCATCGTCTGCGCACAGGCTGAGTACTACAGTAGCCAGCAATTGTTCTTCGGATGAAACTCTACTCTCCTTCAGGGCTACGTCTGCCTCGAGCAGGGAGTCGAGTGCACGATCGAGCGATTCGCGGGTCCAGCGTTCCGCGGCGCGAGCCCAGACGCCAGTGGCAGATCCCCACGGCCGACCTGTAAAGGCTCCCGTCTCTTTCAGAAGATCGAAGTATTCCTGGACCAGACGAGCTCGTGAGAGACCTTCATCCAGTCTCGCGCGCCCCCACGAGATGGCGAGCATCTGTGTCGATAATGCCATGACGATCGAAACGCCCGTTGTTTTCGGCTGGGTTAGGACGTGGGAGACCAGTCCAAGGGCTCGAGGGGCGTTCCGATCGGCTACCGCGTCCAGGAGATCAGCCTGGGTCTCGCCGCGCCGCACCCCGACAACTGCCGCCACTGCGTCCTCACCAATTTCCTCGCTATTACCTTCGATATAGCTCGCGAGCTTATCCAGTTCGCCTGACAGTTGATGGAGATCACTGCCAACCGCAGCTTGAAGGAGCTCGATTGCCGACTCACTGATCCTGACTCCCAATTCACTGGTCGCCCTGTGTGTGATCCATCTGGGAATCCTATCGCCAGTGAGGGGGTCGAACTGAAGCGGTGTACTCGATGCCGAGAGCGTCGCATCTGCCTTGGTTCCGGCGGCTCCCATCATGAGGAGCAGCAAATCGGGCGCAGGGCGTGTCAGGTATTGATCGAGGACCTTGCGCGCATCTTTCTTGAGCGCACCGACCTCACGAAGCACGATCACACGCCTCTCTGCCATCATCGGCGGTGTGGACAGGAGAACTCCCAGAGTCTCAGCATCGAGCTCGGCAGATCGTCGCGTATCCAGATTGAAGTCCCTGGCCCCTGGATCCAGAGCGGAGTCGACTAGCTGCCGGACCGCATCGTCTTTTTGATAGTCATCCTCTCCCCAGATGTAATAAGCGCCGTCGAATGACCGGTGCTTGATCGCATCACGAAGTGTTTTGAGAGAGGATGCGGACATCCTCCAAATATACGGCCGCTCTACTTGGCTGCCGATGGCTCCCGAGTCCTAACGCGTGTAGTTCGTTAGCTCGAGCTTGGAGTGCGCAAACCGCACTGGAGCCTGCTCCGCAAACAGAGCCGCTGGCCAGATTGTCAGGCCGGCTGTAACAGAGGCGACTATCGCCGGTGTGGAGGGTGTAATCGGAGTGAGCTCCGGCTCCGGAATGGTTGCAACTACCGGGGGCATTACGAGATCGCGTGGAGCATCGGTATGGTGGTACAGCGTCGTCCCTATGTATCCCAGCATGGCGGCGCTGGCGAGTGTCGCCGCGATTGCGCCACGTCTGAGATTGCGCTGTGTGGCTGCCAGTAAGTGGTCGCTGTCACATTCCCTGAGACGCGCTTCGAGCCGCTGGGAAAAGTCCGCGGATGGCTCTATACAAGGAAGGTTTCTGAAGAGCAGAAGCGCTCGGCGGATTTTCGCATCGTGCTTCGCGCAGTCCTCACACTCAGCGAGATGCCGCTGCATGCGAACCAGCTCGATCCCGGCAAGGGTATCGTCTACAAAAGCAACGTGCTGATCACAAAACTCGCGACAATCCATGTAGATAGGTTGAGGGTTCGGTAACAGGTACCCACGAGGGGGGCGCCTGTTCCCGAACCGTCGGACCTAATCTACATATGGGGCAATGATTTCCGCGAACGAGTTTCTTGCCCGGTTAAGACGGGATTTGACCGTCCCAAGATTGCAATCCGTGATCTCCGCGATCTCTTCGTACGACTTGCCCTCGA
>JBGPHO010000184.1:0-5468 GCA_041484425.1 Gemmatimonadaceae bacterium | reverse complement strand
GTCGCGCGCTTGAAGCGCAAAAAGCAGGTGATGAAGGCAGCCCGCGGTGCCTTCGGCGCCCGGAGCAAGCTGTGGAAGGCCGCCAAGGAGAACGTCGAGCGCGGCTGGAAGTACGCGTACCGCGATCGCAAGAACAAGAAACGGGATTTCCGCAAGCTGTGGATCGTCCGCATCAACGCGGGCGCGCACCAGCACGGGATGTCGTACTCGGTGTTCATGCACGGCCTCAAGAAGGCAGGCATCGAAATCGACCGGAAGGTTTTGTCCGACATCGCCGTCAACGATTCCGCCGCGTTTACCGCTCTCGCCGAAAAGGCGAGATCAGCTTTAGACGCCGCGTAACGTCTTCCAAGGATTTCAAAAGGACTCTACCGGCGCTAATGTAAGACCAGCGCGGTGGAGTCCTTTTGCGTTTGCCCACCCAAACTCTGACCCGTGACGCTTTCGGAATTCCAGCAGCTCGTCACCACGCTCGCCGCTGAAGGCGAGAAGCTCATCGATGCCGCAACGACGGCGTCCTTGCTCGAGGACGCGCGTACGTCACTGCTCGGAAGAAAGTCCGGCCGGCTGCCGGAGCTCTTCAAGCAGCTGCCGTCGCTCGCGCCCGAAGAGCTGCGCGAAGGCGGCTCGCTGATCAATGCGGTAAAGGCAAAGCTCGAGACTCGACTCGAAGATCGGCGCCGCCAGCTCGATGCAGCCAGCTCGTCAACAAGAAACGTCGATCTCACGATGCCCGCGCGGCGCCAGTGGCAGGGCTCGAAACACCCCGTTACGCTCGTGATCGAAGAGATCGAGGAGATCTTCCGCGGGCTTGGCTTTACGGTCGCGTTGGGGCCAGAGGCCGAAACGGAGTGGTACAACTTCACGGCGCTCAATTTCCCTGCTGATCATCCCGCGCTGGATCTGCATGACACGCTGTACCTGGGCGAGAACGTGATGCTGAGGACGCACACTTCTCCGGTGCAGATCCGCACCATGCAGAAGTTCAAGCCGCCAATCAGGATTCTGAGCCCGGGAAACGCGTATCGCCGGGATTTCTTCGACGCATCGCATGCGCCGATGTTCGCCCAGATCGAAGGCCTGGCGATCGATGAAGGAGTCAGCTTCGTCGATCTCAAGGCGACGCTCACACATTTCGCTAACGCATTCTTCGGCAAGACGAAGACCCGCTTCCGCCCGAGCTATTTCCCGTTCACCGAGCCGTCGGCCGAGATGGACGTGGAGTGCCAGCTGTGCCACGGGTCAGGGTGCCCGAGCTGCAAGGGCACCGGCTGGATGGAGATACTCGGCTCGGGGATGGTGCATCCGTCTGTGATCAATGCCGCGGGACTCGACGGCGATCGCTACACCGGCTGGGCGTTCGGCATGGGGCCCGCGCGCATCGCGATGCTGCGCTACGACATCCCCGACATACGGATTCTCTACGATTCTGACGTGAGATTCCTGTACCAGATCTCGAGATGAAGCTTCGCCGACGACTCTTTCTATTCGGTCAACCGGCGACAGGGAAGATGCGCCCGCTAGCCGCCTCTACGGCATGAACGCCTCATACGAGTGGCTGCGCGCGTTCGTTCCGTTCAGCCTCAGTCCCGTTGAGCTGCGCGATCTCCTCACATCACGCTGCGCGACGGTCGACGATCTTGTCAATCTCCGCGAGGATTTGGGCGACATCGTGATCGGGCGCGTCGTCGAGGTAGCGCGGCATCCGAACTCGGATCACCTCTGGGTCACGAAAGTCGATGCCGGCACGGGGACCGTGCTGGACGTCGTGTGCGGCGCCGCGAACGTCGCCGTCAACACGCTATACCCGTTCGCGCCCGTCGGCGCCACTCTCCCCGGCGGAGTGAAGATCGAGAAGAAAAAGATTCGCGGCGAGAACTCGGAAGGCATGCTGTGCTCGGCAAAGGAGCTCGGGCTCGGTGAGGACAAGGAGGGCATTATGGCCCTTTCGCTCGTCGCGGAGCCAGGAACGAAGTTCCTCGATGCGATGCCGATCGGCGACACGCGACTCGTGATCGATGTGCTGCCGAATCGTCCTGACCTCCTCTCGCACGAGGGACTCGCGCGCGAGATCGCCGCGGCGACGCAGGGCACCGTTACTCGTCCCGAGATCGCGGAGGAAAAGCCCTTCGTAATTCGCACGCACACGGTGAAGGCGACCTCCGGAAAGGTCGGAGACGTAACGGTGAAGCTCGAGGACACCGACGGCTGCATGCGGTACGCGGGCGCGGTGCTCACCGGATTGAAGGTTGGGCCCAGCCCCGACTGGCTCGTTCAGCGGCTCCATGCAGTCGGATCTCGCACGATCAACAATGTGGTGGACGTCACCAACTACATGCTTCTCGGGTTCGGGCAGCCGATGCACGCGTTCGATCTCGAGAAGATCGCGCGCGGCACCGTCGTCGTGAGGAAGACTCGCGGCGAGGAGCTGATCAAGACGCTCGACGGAGTCGACCGGACGCTTCCTCCCGGCGCCGTGGTGATCGGCGACGCGGAGCGAGCACAGGCTATCGCCGGGATCATCGGCGGCAGTGGAAGCGAAGTGTCCGAATCGACCACCGAGATTTTTCTCGAGGTAGCCGCATTCAATCCCGCCCGCATTCGCGCCACCCGCCGAAAGCTCGGAATCTCTACCGACGCCAGTTATCGCTTCGAGCGCGGTGTGGACGCCGACGCGATTCCTGGGCTGGTGGACTACGCGGTGAGACTGATCCTGTCGGTCGCCGGCGGAATTCCGCAGGGCAATCCGATTGACTTGTATCCGCTCCCCAAGCGCCCGCAACCAATCTCGCTCAAGCTTCCGCGCGTGGCCCGGCTGCTCGGCGAGCACGTCGAAGCTATTGAGGTAGAGAGGAATCTCAGGACGGTCGGATTCAGGATCGCGCCAGAGGCGAAGGATGTCCTCAAGGTTTCGCCGCCCAGCTGGCGGCACGACGTGCACGGCGACGTGGATCTGGCCGAAGAGATCGCGCGCCTTCGAGGCTACGACTCGTTCTCCTCGGAGCTGCGACCGTTCCGGCCCAGCGCCGTGCCCGATGCGCCGCTCGTCGCCGTCATGAGACGCGTGCAGGAAGCGCTCGTCACCGCGGGTCTCAACGAAATCAGGCCGATGCCGTTCGTGGCGGAGGGGAAGGGAGCAACTGTCCGCGTCACCAATCCGCTGGCGGAGGATGAAGCCTTCCTGCGCGGCGACCTTGTGAGGACTCTCGTTTCGCGCGCCGAGTACAACCTCGCCCGCATGCAGGGCAATGTTCGCCTGTTCGAGATCGGCACCGCGTTTTTCGCGGGCGAAGATCCCGCGCTGCTTCCTGGTCCGAAGAAGGCCGCGCTTCCGCGCGAGGAGATGCACGTCGCCGCGTTGGTAATGGGCCAGCGCTCGCCGACGCATTTCACCAAGGCGATACAACCGAGCTACGACGAGTGGGACATCAAGTACCTCGCCGAGACAGCCGCCACGGCGGCGTTCCCGTCGGCAATGGTGAAGCTCGTTCCCGGCTCCGGCGAAACATTGTGGGACATTACTGTCGATGGGCACGTGGTCGGTTCGGCACGCCGCCTGACGATCGATGCTCCAGTTTGGGCGAAGCCCGCGTTCGGTTTGGAGATCAACCTCGAAGCGATAGAGCAGGCACCTGCCAGGAGTAAATCGTACAAGGCGATTCCGGCGACTCCGCGAGTGCAGGTGGATCTCGCTCTTCTGGCGCCTTCCAGCGTCACCGCTGCGCAGATCGACGTCGTCATCCGAAAGGAGGCGGGCGATCTGCTCGAGAGTCTGACTCTATTCGACGAATTCAGTGGGCAGGGAATTCCCGAAGGATCACGCAGCCTGGCGTGGGCGTTGACGTTCCGTCATCCCGAGCGCACACTAAAGGACCAGGAAGTGCAGGGGAGAACGGCGAAGATTGTCAACGCACTCGAGGGAGAACTGGGTGTCAGACAGCGTACGGCCTGAAGTAGCCGCGTTCGCGGAGCTGGAGCAGCTGGTGAAGCACCTCGGTGACGAGCTCGCTGCGTTCCGACGCCGCGCTCTGCAGGCGGAGGCGCGCATCAAGAGCCTCGAATCCACGGGAGTGAAGGGAGTCGTGTCACCCGAGCGCGTTCAGTTTCTGGAGACAGAGAACGCGGGACTCACGAGCCGGCTCAATGCCGCTCGCGCGCGAACCCAACAGATGATTGACCGAGTCCGCTTCCTGCGCCAGCAGCATGATGGAGCGGGGGTGCGTTGACCACAAGAAAGAATGTCGTTCGCGTCACGATCCTCGGCGACGAGTATTCCATCCGGAGCGATGCGAGCCCCGAGCGCACCCGCGCCGTGGCCGAGCACGTTGACAACGTGATCCGGGAGACCATGCGCGCCGGCAACATCGTCGAGGCCCAGAAGGGCGCGATCCTCGCCGCATTGAGCATCACCGACGAGCTGTTCGACGCCCGCGAGGCGGGTGAGGACCTCGCCGGGTCCATGAAGCGGCTCGGTGCGGAGATCAGGCCCTGGCTCCCGCCAGCAAAAAGGAAAGAGTAGGCACCTAGGCTCGGCGTCCGGCATCCACAATACCGAAGCAGGGAGCCCTCAGCTCGGCAGCTAATCGCCTGGAGCAGTCATACTGGCGTTAGAGATGTGCGAGGGTCTGGGATCGCGCGCTGCCTTGAGATCTCTAGGGGGGTCCGTATCCGCCCTACTGCTCAGTCCCAGAAAACCGACGGAGTAGCTCCCAGCGATTAGCTGCAAAGCCGAGAGCTCCCTGCTTCGGCTTTGTGGATGCCAGAAGGAAAGCTCTCAATCCAGCCTGGGAGAATCCTCTCGCCCAAACCGCGAACTGACATTAGTTTAAGCCAACTACGCGACGACTTTCCGGCGCGTTAGGGGCCGCCTGTGGCATTGCCGCGGGCCCAACATAGATCCGACATGACGAACACTGCTTGGTTATCCGCAGCGGGCATACTTCTGTTTGCAATTGCCGGCGCGGTTTTTTTCTATATCGGCAGAAGGTTGGGTGGACAGTCGGAGCTCCGGCGCCAGCAGCAGGCGCGCGCGACCGCTGAAGAGACCGCCAAAAGGATTGTCGGCGACGCGGAGCGTGAGGCGGAAAGTCTTCGCAAGACGGGCATCCTCAGCGGCAAGGAAGAGCTGATGAAGCTCCGCGAGGAATGGGAGGTCGAGGTGCGCTCCCGTCGCGAGGAAATCGAGCGCGAGGAACGCAAGGTCGACGAAAAGGAAGGCCAGCTCAATCGCAAGTACGACCTTCTGGAGCAGCGCGAGCGCGAGACCACGCGGCGCACCGAGACCCTCGGCAGCCGCGAAAAGACCCTGACCGACCGCGAGCAGGAACTCGATAAGATGCTGGTCGAGGAGCGGCGACGGCTGGAGCAGCTCGCGGGAATCTCTGCCGCCGACGCGAAGGCCGAGCTGATCCACCGCATGGAGGAGGAGGCGCAAGCCGACGCGGCAAACAGGATCCGCGAGATCCGCG
>JBGPHO010000183.1:0-5520 GCA_041484425.1 Gemmatimonadaceae bacterium | reverse complement strand
CTTGTACACGATGTTGCTGAACCCCTTGAAGTAGGGATCGACTGCGCCGTCGAGCGTAAGCTCGACGTTGGGAATGGAGAAGCCGTTCACGTGAGGATCGTGGTCGCCGACCTGGATTGCGCCGACATCGGGCTCCGTAGACCACCCAGCGTCCGTCAGTGAGACGAACCCGATGTTCATGTATCCGCCCGTTGCCCGCGGACCCTGCGAGACGGCGGCGACGGATCCGCTCGTGTCAGCGGCCTGCGCACCGAGCTCTTTTTCCAGCTGCTTCACGAGCGCGATGGAATCGGCGCGGGCAATGCTGTCTGCGCGCGCGATCGAGTCCTGCTTCGCCTTTGCTGGTGTGACCTGACCCTGCGCGAACACCGGCAGCACAATTCCGAGCGCACACAGAATGATGCGTGCTCTCATTTGGAGATTCCTTTTTGACTGGACTCTGTGCGCGCCCGCAACAGGCGTCAGCGCGATCGTTGACCGAGTGAAATGCATTTGCTCCCCAGAGAATGGTGACTGACCACTGAACGAAAAGTTCAGGCTTCTCTGGGCGGAGCTCGGCAGGAGTTGGGGAGAAGTCGCGGGCCCGCGACGAAGGCAACGGAGCCGCGGGCGGCAACCATGCGTGTGATGGCCCCGCTCGAGACCGGCGGCGCGACACGGTTCACATTGGCGTGCAGGGAAAGCGCCGCGCACGTCGCGCAGGTGGCTTCGTTGTGCCCGCGATGCAAGTCGATGCCGCTGCGCTCGGTGTGCGACACGGCGCTGGCTTCGTCCCGTGCCAGCGTGAGCGACGCGCCCGACATTCCTAGCTGTCCGGCCACGGCGAGAACGGCCGCGAACAAGCGCAGTCGCCACACCGACCCACGAGACATCGAGCGAGCAATCTTCATGTGCGCTTAAACGTACCCTGTCAGGACGGAAAAGGTAGCACGCCGCGCCGGCGCTCCGGACCGATAGCGCGCCGCCGGCGTCGTACGAAAATGACGATTGACGGCAACCGAGGTCAGCCGGCTGAGCGTCCCGGTTCCGCGCCAAGGGTGGCACTTGGTCCATGCGGATGGCATTTTTCCACGTTCCATGAAGCGTCAAGATGCTCTCGACTACCACTCCTCCGGACGCCCCGGAAAGATCGCGGTAGTACCGACCAAGCCCCTCAACAACCAGCGCGATCTCGGACTCGCCTACTCCCCCGGAGTGGCGGTGCCCTGCCTCGAGATCCAGGCTACTCCAAACGACGTCTACAAGTACACCGCCAAGGGCAACCTCGTCGCGGTAGTCACCAACGGCACCGCCGTGCTCGGGCTCGGCAATATCGGCGCGCTGGCCGCCAAGCCCGTGATGGAGGGCAAGGCAAACCTCTTCAAGCAGTTCGCTGATCTCGACGTGTTCGACCTCGAAGTCGGCTCCGAGAATCCCGAAGATGTAATCAGGTTCTGCCAGCTGCTCGAGCCGACCGTCGGTGGGATCAATCTCGAGGACATCAAAGCACCCGATTGCTTCTACATCGAGGAGACGCTGCGCAAGACGATGAAGATTCCGGTCTTCCACGACGACCAGCACGGCACCGCCATCATTTCCGGCGCCGCGCTGCTGAACGGGCTCGAATGCGTGGGGAAGAGAATCGAAAAGATTCGCGTCGTCTTCTCCGGAGCCGGCGCAGCCGCCATATCCACCGCCGAGCACTATGTCAGGCTCGGAGTGCTTCGCGAGAACATACTCATGGCCGACCGCCGAGGCGTGATCTACGAGGGCCGGCCCGGAGAGATGGATCCGTACAAGGCAAAGTTCGCGAACAAGACCAAGGCGCGGACGATTGCCGACGCCCTCGTCGGGGCGGATGTCTTTGTCGGACTCTCCGCCGCGGGCGCCATCACGGGCGAGATGGTCGCGAAGATGGCTAAGAGACCCATCGTCTTCGCTCTCGCCAATCCCGAGCCGGAGATCTTGCCGGACCAGGTGCGCGCGGTACGCTCCGATGCCATCATCGCCACCGGCCGCAGCGACTTCCCCAATCAGGTCAACAACGTGCTCGGCTTTCCGTTCATCTTCCGCGGAGCGCTCGATGTGCGCGCGACGCAGGTGAACGAGGAGATGAAGATGGCGGCGACGCGCGCGCTGGCCGCGCTGGCGAAGGAAGACGTTCCCGATAGCGTATCGCGCCTGTACGGATTGCGTTCCGTAAAATTCGGTCCCGAATACCTGATCCCCTTCGCTTTTGATCCGCGTGTCTTGCTCTGGGTGGCGCCCGCGGTTGCCTGGGCGGCCGTCGCCAGTGGTGTCGCAAAGGAGATGATCGACCTCGAGCACTATCGCGAGCAGCTGGAGGCGCGGTTGGGCAGAGCGCGCGGAATCATGCGCGGGATCATCAACCGCGCGGTGCGCGATCCAAAGCGCATCGTGTTTCCCGAGGGCGAGGAGCCGAAGATCATTCGCGCCGCCCGGATGATCGTAGATGAAGGCATGGGCTCTCCGATTCTCCTGGGCCAGCGCGCCAACATCGAGCGTGTCGCCGCCGAAGGGCACATCTCGCTGCGTGATATCCTGATCGAGGATCCCGGCACATCCGAGCGACGCGACAAGTACGCCGACTATCTGTGGAAGCGCCGCCAGCGCAAAGGACTCAGCCATGGCGAAGCACATCAGCTGCTGTTCAACGGGAACTACTTCGGTTCCGTAATGGTTGCATGCGGCGATGCGGACGCGCTCCTCTCCGGAGTTGGCATGCACTACCCCGAGACCATTCGTCCCGCGCTCCAGGTCATCGGGCCGCACCCCAAGGCCGAGATCGTGAGCGGACTCTACATGCTCGTGTTCGAGAAGCACGTTATCTTCTGTGGAGACACGACGGTCAACATCGATCCTACCGCCGAGCAGTTGGCGCAGATTGCGTACTCCGCCGGGAAGATCGTTCAGACTTTCGGCATCACGCCCAAGATCGCGATGCTGTCGTTCTCCAACTTCGGATCGGTGCGACATCCGGAGGCGGAGAAGGTCGCCAAAGCCGTCGCGATCCTGAGGAAGCGCGACCCCGCGCTCGTCGTCGACGGCGAGATGCAGGCGGATACGGCGATGGACGAAAACATCCTTCGCTCGGCGTACCCATTCAGCATGCTGAAGGAGCGGGCGAACGTGCTGATTTTCCCCAACCTGAGCGCCGGGAACATCGCGTACAAGCTGCTCCACCATCTGGGAGGCGCCACGAAAATCGGGCCGATCCTGCTGGGTATGAATCTTCCCGTGCACGTACTGGAGCAGGGCGCTGATGTTCAGGATATCGTGAACATGGCCGCCGTCGCGGTGATCGATGCGCAGCAGCGGATCAACGAGAGGAATGGCACGTAATGGCAACCGAGGTGAAGCCGCAGCGCAAGCAGGTCGCGCGCGAGAGCAGCATTGGCTTGAGCAGGCAGGGACTCAACCCGCGCGGTGAGGTCCACTGGAATTTGATTGCGCCCGAGCTGTTTCAGGCGGCGGCGCGGCGCAGCGAGGGCGAGTTTGCGGACATGGGCCCATTCGTCGCGGTCACCACCCCGCACACGGGACGCTCTCCCAACGACAAGTTCGTCGTAAAGGAACCGGGCTCGGAGAAGGATGTCGACTGGGGAAAGGTCAATCAGCCGCTCGCGGTCGAGAAGTATCAGCTGCTGCTCGACGACGTCCGCAAATACCTGAATGAGTCCGCCGAGCTGTTCGTCGAGGACCTCTATTGTGGCGCCGATCCATCATATCGGTTGTCCGTGCGCTACGTGTCGCCCAACGCGTGGCACATGGCGTTCGTGCGCAACATGTTCATCCGCCCCGAGCCGAGCGACCTGCCGACCTTCGATCCGAACTTCACCGTTCTCCACGCGCCGGAGTTCCAGGCGGTTCCCGCAAGACACGGCACCCGGTCCAGTACGTTCGTCGTTCTCAACTTCGCCGCGCGCACGATTCTCATCGGAGGCACGCGTTACGCCGGTGAGCTGAAGAAAGCGATGTTCACCGTCATGAACTATCTGCTTCCCAGCCAGGGCGTGTTATCGATGCATTGCTCGGCCAACATCGGAAAGTCGGGCGACACGGCTCTTTTCTTCGGCCTTTCCGGAACCGGCAAGACGACGCTCTCTGCCACTCCCGATCGCGGCCTCATCGGCGACGACGAGCATGGATGGTCGGAGAACGGCGTCTTCAACTTCGAGGGCGGCTGCTACGCGAAGGTGATCAACCTCTCACCCGAGAGCGAACCGGACATTTACCGGACGACGCAGATGTTCGGCACTGTACTCGAGAACGTCGTACTCGACCCGGCGACCAAGAAGGTCCGGTTTGCCGATCAGTCGATTACCGAGAACACACGCGCGTCGTATCCGCTGCATTACATCAAGCATCACGTCCACGGCGGGCGCGGGGGACACCCGAAGAACGTCGTCTTTCTGACGGCGGATGCGTTCGGAGTTCTGCCACCGATTGCCAGCCTGACTCCGCACCAGGCGATGTACTACTTCCTGTCCGGGTACACGGCGAAAGTGGCGGGAACGGAGCGCGGAGTAAAGGAGCCGCAGCCGACATTCAGCGCGTGCTTCGGAGCGGCGTTCCTGGTCTGGCACGCGACGAAGTACGCGAGAATGCTGGGCGATCTCCTCCGCAAGCACGAGTCGAAGGTCTGGCTCATAAACACCGGTTGGAGCGGTGGACCCTACGGAACCGGAAATCGCATCGAGCTCGAGTACACGCGCGCGATCGTGAATGCGGCGCTCGCGGGCGAGCTCGACAAGGTGAAGACGCAAACAGATCCCATCTTTGGTCTGGCGATTCCCATTGAGATCAAAGGCGTTCCGGCGAAGGTCCTCAATCCGCGTGAGACCTGGCCCGATCCCGCCGCCTACGACGCGCAGGCGAAGAAGCTCGCGGGAATGTTCCGCGAGAACTTCGACAAGTTCGGGAGCGTGGACGCGGCGACCAAGAACGCCGGCCCGAAGGGCTGACGCCGAGCCAGCGCGAGAGACGGGGCGTGCGCTTCGAGATTCTGCGCGACCCGGTCTGGAACAACATTCGTGTCGACGAGCTGACGCTCACGCTCGTCGACACCGAAGTTTTTCAGCGGCTCAGATACGTACGCCAGCTCGGTTGGACCTATCTCGTCTATCCCGGCGCGACCCACTCGCGATTCGAGCACGCACTCGGCACGCACCACCTCTCGCGCCGCACTCTGGCGCTCCTTGGCGAAGCTGAAGACTCGACGTCGATCGGTGAAGTAGACCAGGCGATAGTCAGATCGGCCGCGCTCCTTCACGACGTGGGACACTACCCGTTCTCCCACGCGCTGGAAGAGATTGGAGCTCTCCACCACGAGGACGTGGCGCGCCCCCTTATCACCGAGGGAAGCGTCGCGACGATTCTCTCCGCGCAGCTTGGTAAAGACGCACCGCTCAAAATTTTCGACCTCATTCGCGGCCGCAGCGAGAGTCCTTTGCAGGGGCTGATCTCCGGCTCGCTCGATCTCGACAAGATCGAATACCTCAAGCGCGACGCATTCATGTG
>JBGPHO010000182.1:0-5530 GCA_041484425.1 Gemmatimonadaceae bacterium | reverse complement strand
GCGCATGCCGAGGCTCTCGTACTCCTCGTCGACGACGGCGGTGACAATAATCTGTCGGGCCGAACCGGCGTGAGCACCCTTCACGGCGGCGGCGCACATCGCCGCGACGCCGCCTTTCATGTCGGCGGAGCCGCGACCATAGATACGATTGCCGCGGACGTGGGCGTCGAAGGGCTCATGGACCATTCCCTCGACACCAACGACATCGAGGTGTCCGTTGAGCATGAGAGCGGGCGCATCGCTCGGCCCAAGGCGAGCAACGACGTTGGGCCGCCCGGGAGCGCTTTCCATCAACTGGACGGAGAACCCCCAGTCATCGAGAATTGACGCGAGGGTACGAGCGCAATAACCCTCGCCCGGTGAGTCCGGAGCGAGGGTCGGATTTCGGGAATCGATTTGTATTAGTGCGCGGGCGAGCGCGACTGCATCGCCGCGCGGGATGGGCACTGTCTACCTTTTTTTCGCGGTCTTGCCTGAAGCTTTGGGCTTGGACTTGGTCGCGGATTTGACCGGGTGCTTTTTCGCGGCCGGCTTCATCGTCGTTTTCTTGGCGGCCGGCTTCTTGGCGGCGTGGTGTTTGGCAACGTGCTTGGCCGGAGCTGCTGCGTGCCGGACGGGGGTGGCATGAGCGGCGTGTCCGGTATGAGAATGCGAGGTATGCACGGCATGCGACGTATGCGCGGTGGTATGGGGCGCATGCGAGGTGTGCGGCGCATGTGAGGATTCCGCTTTCGGAGCCGCCGCCTTTGTGGCCGCGTGCGGGGGCGGTGTGAACGGTTTTCTCTTCGAGTGGGAGGCTTCGACTTCGCGCATCAGCTTGTCGGCTTCCTCCTGTGTCATCTGGCCGCGGCGAACCATGTACTGGAGCAGATCGCGCGCGCTCTCGAGGACGAGTCCGGTGAGTCCGGCGGCGGCGCCGACCACGTCCTTCATGGCTGCGGCCATCTTGCTGCCGGCCTCCAGGCTGATCTCGTGCGCCTTCGCCGCCATCTCGGCGACGGTATCTTTTACGTCAGCTCCGCGATGGCCGGGGCTCCGCCTTGGCGGGATCGGTGGTGCGCCGGGTGCGCCGGGTGCGCCAGGCGTTCCGAGTGTGCCAGCGGCGCCGGACGTTCCGAATGTGCCGGGTGTGCCGACGGCTGGGGCAGGTGCTGTTGGAGTAGCAACTGCGACTGTCTTTTCTCTATCGGGCATTTATGGGCTCCGGTCAGCTCAACGGGGTGGTGCTGACGGGGTGTGAAATCACAGAAGTGGGGCTTTTACCCCGACTGGGGCGAACGGCGCTAAGTATATGATTTTTCGTCACTAAAACAAGGTGGGGTGACCTATGTTCGACGGAGGTCGGAAATGCTGGTACTTGGCACCTTTTAAGGCCAGCTGTATAACAGATATAAAACAGTAAGACGACATAATAGCCGAAATGAAGCTAAAACTACTCGATTTGAGCAGGGTCCTCGCGGGACCAGTTTGTTCAATGATGCTCGGAGATATGGGGGCAGACGTCATTAAAGTCGAGCGACCCGGCGAAGGCGACGAAACTCGAGGCTGGGGCCCACCCTTCGACCCAGAGGGCCAAAGCGCCTACTTTCTGGCCATCAACAGGAACAAGAAAAGCATCGCAGCTGACCTTTCGAATGCCCAGGATCGCGCGGTGGTCCTGGATCTCATCGGTGGCGCCGACGTTGTCCTCGACAACTTCCTGCCCGGCTCCCTTGAACGCCTCGGCCTCGATCCGGAGCGGTTACTGGACAAGAATCCCGATCTCATCTGGTGCACGATTTCGGGGTTCGGACCGAAGAGCAAGCGCCCCGGCTACGACTTCGTCGTCCAGGCTGAGTGTGGCTGGATGGCGATAACGGGGGAGTTGGATCGAGCTCCGATGAAGGTTGGTGTCGCTCTCGCCGACGTCATCGCCGGCAAGGATGCGGCGATCGCGATACTTGGCGTTGCCATTGAACGCGCCGGTGGTCCCATCCCGAGCGAAAGGCGCCGGATCAAAATCTCGCTCGCCGGCAGCGCGCGCGCGGCGCTCGTGAACGTGGCGCAGAACGTCCTCGTTTCCGGCAACGATGCGAAGCGGTGGGGAAACGCGCATCCGAATCTCGTTCCCTATGAGTTGTTCGAGGCGGCGGACCGGCCATTCGTGATCGCCGTCGGAAGTGACGGGCAATGGCGCGCGTGCGCGAACGCGCTCGGTCTTCACGATCTGGCCGAAGACGATGTACTGCGCACGAATGCGGGGCGGGTGAAAGAGCGCGACCGTCTCGTGTCGGGCCTGGCCCGGCACGTGAAAGAGAAGCGCGCGCAGCATTGGATCGATCGTCTTCAGTCAGCGAGCGTACCATGCGGGCTCGTGCGCACTGTCGCCGAAGTTCTCGCGGACGTTGACGCTGATCCTCGAACCGGTGTCAGTCCGAGCGTGCCGGGCAGCGTGAGATTTCCGCCGCCGAAGCTCGATGAGCACGGTGAGTCGATTCGAACTCTGGGGTGGCGCACCTTTCGGTGATTACAGATATTATCAGCCGCTTGTTTGTGGCCCCCGCCGGCGCTGTTCGTTCACCCCTGAGGAGAAGTTATGAAGCGTAACTGGTCGCTCTTTGCTGGTGCTGCTGCTCTCGTCGTTCTCGCTGCGTGCAGCGATGACAGAACTACGGGTCCGGCCGGCCAGGACGCCTTCAAAAACTACGTGGCGATGGGGACAAGCCTCAGCATGGGTGTCCAATCGGACGGTGTCGTGTACTTCAGCCAACAGCACGACTGGACCAAGCTGCTTACCCATCAGGCATTTGCGCAGTTTACGCAACCACTCGTTGCGGCTCCGGGTTGCTTCTCCCCGCTGATCGCCCCGCTGCAACTCAGTAGGAGACTGAGCGGAATCAGCGCTGCCGCGAATCAGACCACAAGCACGCTTGACACGGCGTGCGTCGGGTTGGGCTCTGTGACGCTTCCGGCCAACGACGTCGCCATCGACGGCGCGAATACGTACGACGCGCTTTACGTAACGCCGGAGACCGCATCGGTAGAAGGTGTGAAGCGTCGCCGGCAGTATCGGCTCGTCCTGCCGGCGAAGACCACTCAGGTCACGGCGATGATGCAGCAGAAACCGACACTTGTGTCGGTGGAGTTAGGGGCGAACGAAGCGCTCGGTGCAGCGTCGGGGCTGCTCTTTCCGAAAGCGGGCTACAGGGGAGCGGCTTCAGCCGGCACTTTCGTTCCGAATGCGGTCTGGCAACCGGTCTACGATGCGCTCATCGACAGCGTCAAGAAGACTGGCGCGAAGGTGCTGCTCGTCGGAGTTCCCAAGACGAACGGGTTTGTCTCACTGCGCACGGGAGACGAGCTCTATGCCGATCGCGCTGCCTTCCTGAATTTCGGCGTCATCATCGCGGCGGATTGTCAGGGCAGCGCAAACGCCATCTTCGTTCCGATCAAGGTCCTGAACGCGGTTGGTGCGGCGCAAGCCACGGGATCCGCGCAGACGATAAGCTGCACGGACACGCCCGGAGCGCAGGACAACATTCTCACGCCCGCGGATGTTCAGCTGATTGATGGAGTGATCGGCGGAATGAACAGCCACATTCAGTCGGTCGCTCAGGCCAACGGGTGGGCCTACATGGATATCAGCGCGGTGTGGGCGCAGTGGGTTACCCGCCGCGGTGCGTTCAGCATCGTCAACATGCTCAGCTGCGTGAGGCCTTACGGCCAGTACGTCAGTCTCGACGGAGTCCATCCGAATGCACAGGGCTATCAGGAAATGGCAAACGCCGCCGCCGATGCGCTCAACGCGGCGTACGGGTTTGCGATTCCGCTGAACCCGCAGGCAGTGTTGACGACGACTTGCCCATAGTATCGGGTTGCCACTGATTCAGAGGGCGAGGCCAACAACCTCGCCCTCTTTGCATCATGCGGTACATCGGAAACAAAACCCGGCTTCTCCCCTTCATTCTGCGGACCCTGAAAAAGGGCGGAATCCCTATCGGCTCGGTCCATGACGCGTTCGCGGGAACCGCGAGCGTGAGCCGCGCGCTCAAGGCCCAGGGGTGGCGCGTCCACTCGAGCGATCTCCTCGTGTCGTCCTACGTGTTCCAGCGCGCATACGTCGTCGCCGACCGCGCGGATCCATTGCTCGGTGAGATGGCTGGCGAGCTGGCCGCTCTGCCACCACGTGAGAGCTTCATCAGCCGGCACTTCTCACCGGCGGGTGGAAGCGAGAGCGGCGGGAGGATGTATTTCACCCCCGCGAACGCCGGACGAATCGATGCTGCGCGAGAGGAGCTGGAGAGATGGCGAAAGGCTGGGAGGGTTGGCGAGGACAGCTACTATTTATTACTGGCGGCGATCATCGAAGGCGCGGACAGGGTCGCGAATACCGCAGGGGTTTACGCGTCGTACATGAAGCGGTGGCAGCCGAACGCGCGACGGGCGTTCGCGGTAGCTCCCGAGGTCCCCGTCAAAGGAGCCCAGACCGCGCGAGCGCATCTCATGGATGCAATCGAGGCGGCAAAATCGATCGGCGAGGTGGATCTCCTCTACATCGATCCTCCCTACAATTCGCGCCAATACGTCGCCTACTATCACATCCCCGAGATCCTCGCGCGCGGCTGGTCGGAGTCGGTGCCGGCGATCCGCGGAAAGGTCGGACTTCTCGCCGGTGAGGAGGGGCGCAGCCAGTGGTCGCACGGACGGCGAGTTCAGAAGCTTTTTTCGGCGCTCCTTTCCGCCACCACCGCCACGCACGCGCTCGTCAGCTTCAATTCCGAGGGGCACCTGCCACCCGAGGTACTCCTGTCATTATTGACAAGGGCGTCGGCGGACGGGAAGGTGTCCCATTTCAGCCAGAAATACCGGCGGTACCGGGCCGACAGCGACCGGGAGGGGAGACATTATCATCGCGACGTCGCCCTCGAGCATCTCTATATGGTAAGGCTCCGTTAGACTCGGTTGCTTCCACGAGCCTCTGATCGTCAAAACGTCGTATCGGTGATAAGGTGTTATCCCCGCGCCAGTTGGGTCTATATAGGGCCACGCAAAGGGATTACATTAGGCAGGTGAAGATGACAGCCACACCGCTGCAAAATCAGGGTGCTCAACCATTGGGCGCGGGGAGCTCGACACCGGATGCTCTGGTGCCGGGAATTGATGCCGATCAGGAGATCATTGCCAAGGTTCTGGCGGGTTCCAAGGATTCGTTTGGGGTTCTGATAACCCGGTATAGCGATCCTTTGTACCGACATGCACTTGGAATGACCGGAAGTCCGGATGTGGCGGAAGACATACTCCAAGCGTCTTTTATTAAAGCCTATCAGCATCTGGGCGAAGTTCGCGGCCGATTTGACGCTTGGGTGTTCCGAATCGTCGCTAATTCGTGCAAGGATTGGCTGAAGAACATTCGGCGGACGCACGTGAGTTATGACGAGGATGATCAACCCTCGACGTACTCGACGCCGGAAGAAGAGATGGATCGCAACGAGCTGCGTACGGATCTGCAGTTTGCTCTGGCCAGACTCGCTCCCTCGCTGCGTGAAGCGTT